>CAJWAO010000005.1 GCA_913020765.1 uncultured Flavobacteriales bacterium
AAAAAGAAATAAATAGAGAAATTTCATTTGCAGCTAAAGTGTGAATTTATAGCCAACCCCACGGATAGAATGAAAATATATTGGAGCCTTCGGGTTTGGCTCAAATATTTTCCGAAAAGTCAATATGTAATTGTCAATCGTTCTGGAGGTAGGGAAGTTTTCTTTTCCCCAAAGTTTATCTAAGATTTCATCTCTTGATACAACAACACCCTCAGATTCTCTAAAAAGCTTGAGCAATTCTATCTCTCTTTTAGAAAAAACATGCTGTTCACCAGTTTTCATATCAGATAACTCGTAACTCGAAAAGTTTACAGATTTAGAACCTATCATAATTGTTTCGTTCCCATCCTTCGCTGAAATATCCGAAGGTAATAGATTTTGAATTCTCAGTATGAGCTCTTCCAAATCAAAGGGCTTTGGGAGATAATCATTGGCGCCCAAACGTAAACCATGAATTCGGTCAGCGGCAATTCCTTTTGCTGAAAGGAATAAAATGGGTACCTCACTGTAACGTCTAATTTCCTTGCATACATCAAAACCACTATTCTCAGGAAGCATAACGTCCAAAACAACAAGATCGCTTTTGATTATTTTCTGGACATTTGAAATTGCTTTTCGTCCATTTTTATACACCTCAACTTGATATCCCTCAAGATCAAGATTAAATTTTATCAATTCAACCAGACTTTCTTCATCCTCAACAAGGCAAATTTTAATCATTTTTAATATTGGTTTACAAAACTTATATTTGTTCGGTAAAATTAACAAAACTATGTCGAGAAAAGGAATTCCTAAACTATCGACGTCTAAACCAAAACAAACCTATGAAAAACTTCTTTACACTGCTATTATGTGTCGTGGTAACAATCAACTTGGATGCACAACGAAAGGGCCTTATTTCACAACCTTTTGAAAATCTGAAAACTATTCCTTCTTTAACATTACAAACTCCAAATCTTTCACAAATTCATTTGGAGGATGAAGAAAGAGAAAAAAATGGAGCACTTTATCGTATTGGAACTGCTATTTCAACAAACATTAATCCTAGCCTTGATGGAGATTGGAAGATCAACAGCGATGGATCGAGGATATGGAAGCTCCGGGTTCAAGCAAACGGTGCTGAAGCACTAAGTTTTTTGTTTTCAAAGTTTGAATTGTTTGGTCAATCAACCTTGGAAATTCGAAATACGGATGGGTATTTAGTGCATAAGCCGATGACAAAGAAAGACGTATTATCCCACAAGACGCAAAACGCCGCTTTATGCTTTGGTGATGATTTAGTACTCATCTTAACTGAGCCTTCAAATACAAAGGAAAGCGAAATATTGATTGATCGGGTTATGTACAACTATCGATCGACAGGCAACCCTAATACAACGAAAATAAATGAATCAGACCCTTGCGAGGTAAATGTTAACTGTTCACCTGTTGGAGATTCATGGCAAGATGAAAAAGATGGCGTTGCCAGAATATACGTTGTGGAAGGAAATAGTGCAGGATGGTGTACAGGCTCCTTGGTAAATAATACAGCGCAAGATTGCAAGCCTTATTTTCTTACTGCACTCCATTGTGGTGTAAACGCCAGTGCAAACAGCATGAATAATTGGCGATTTTATTTCCGATATGAATCACCGAACTGTAACAATCCAAACTCTGCAGGTTCATTAGATGACCATTACATAACAGGATGTATGAGAATTGCTGATTCTGATGACGGAGGGGGTAATTCAGGTTCTGACTTTTTATTGGTTAAGCTCGGAAATAACAACAATGAAACTTCTGTAGTGAATACACTAAAATCATCAAGTTTTAGTGGGTATTGGAACGGTTGGAAAGCCGCTTCTTCAGCAACGCAAGGTGGAGCAGGAATTCATCATCCTGCTGGAGATATAAAAAAGATCTCAACATTTAACGGTACTACGCAAAGCACAGCCTGGGGCTCTGCAAGTGGTTCTCATTGGAGACTATCCTGGTCATCTAATCCTAATGGCCATGGTGTAACAGAAGGAGGGTCTTCAGGGTCACCATTGTTTAACAATAGTGGTTTAATTGTTGGAACACTTACTGGTGGTAGTTCTTATTGTAATACCCCAACTTCTCCAGATTTGTATGGCAAAATGTCCTACCATTGGACCTCAAATGGCTCGGCAAACAACGAAAGACTGAAGCCATGGTTAGATCCAACAAATTCAAATGCGACTACCTTAAATGGTTCTTATGACCCTTGCTCCGGAACTGGTCCAGGTCCAACACCAACGGATTGTGACTTACTAACCAACAACGTTCTAAAAGTCTCATTACTTACTGATGACTATGGAGATGAAACCTACATGGAAATAACAGATGGTGATGGAAACGTTATCTGGTCAGAAGGAAACGAGAACGTTGCCGGTAACTTTGGTACAGGGGAATTCCCTCCCCAAGCTGATCCTACGAATCCTTTACAAAATCTCACACAGTACAATTGGGATGTCAGTCTACCTAGTTCGGATTGCTATACCTTTACAATTTATGATTATTATGGAGATGGATTAGGTGCATCTCAATGGGACGAAAACAATACGGACGGGAATCTTCAATTGAAAAATAATGCAAATACAACAATATATACAATAAGCGCAGCGGACTTCGGTCCAAGTGAGAGCATTGGTGTAGAAAACTCAGGAGGAGGAAGCAATGGCCTTGATTTACTTGGGGTAAATGACATAATAATCTATCCAAATCCAGCCAATAATGAAATTACAATTGATGCCTCAAATGCCGCAGACAATTTTGAGCAAATTAAAATTACAGACATTGCGGGTAAGGTTATTTTCGAAACGACATTAAATACAAACAAAATAGCTTCCATAGATCTTGGAAACTATGCCGGTGGAATTTACCATGTACACATGTCATCGTCTTCTGTTAATGTTGTCAAACAATTTGTCAAAAAATAAATCTTATTATGGTAGTATTAAAGGGCCTCATGGCCCTTTTTTTTATGCTTCATATTTGGTTTTACTTTCGAAATGCAATTTATTTCTACTTCATTGTGCTCAGAATGAGGAAATTCATAACTTTGTTCAGCAGTAAACATTCTGATTTTCATGGACAAAACGTCATATATAGGCAATGCAGACCCGAATGCAATCGATTACTTATACAAGCAATACCAAAACGACCCTAAAAGTGTCGACATTGGATGGAAAAAATTCTTTGAAGGTTTTGAATTCGCTCAAACAAATTTTGAATCTTCTGATGAAATCCCAGAAAATTTCCAAAAAGAATTCAAAGTTATAAACTTAATCAACGGATACAGAACTAGGGGGCACCTATTCACAAAAACAAATCCAGTTCGCGAGCGAAGAAAATATACGCCAGACTTATCCATTGAAAATTTCGGGTTATCCACTGAGGATCTAAGTACTGTTTTTCAAGCAGGAGAAGATGTAAATATTGGTCCTGCAACGCTCAAAGATATCATCGAACATTTGGAACTAACTTATTGTCAGTCAATTGGTATTGAATTTATGTATATGCGAGGGCCAATTAGAACTGAATGGTTTAAAAATAAAATTGAAATCAAAAATAGGCCTGTCTTCAATAAAGAAAGGAAACTTAAGCTTTTCGAGTCATTAATTCATACGCATGGCTTCGAATCTTTTTTAGGTAAAAAATTCGTTGGTCAAAAAAGGTTTTCCATTGAAGGTGGTGAATGTTTAATCCCTGCACTTCAAACAATGATTACCAAAGGCTCTGAACTAGGGGTCGAAAATTTTATCATGGGAATGGCACATCGGGGACGGCTAAATACACTCACCAATATCTTCAAAAAAAGGCCCAAAGATATTTTTGCAGAATTTGAAGGTAAAGAATTCGAATTTGAAACCACCTTTGACGGAGATGTAAAATACCATCAAGGTTTTACCTCCAATATTACCCTGGATAGTGGAAAAAAAGTTGGAGTAACACTTGCACCCAACCCTTCCCATCTCGAAGCAGTAAATGGAGTTGTTGAAGGAATTGCAAGAGCAAAAATTGACCACATATACAAAGACGAAAAAAAGGTTTGTCCAGTCCTCATTCATGGAGATGCTGCTATTGCAGGACAAGGAGTCGTGTATGAAGGCATCCAAATGGCGGAGTTAAATGGTTACAGAACTGGAGGAACAATCCATATTGTAGTCAACAACCAGGTTGGATTTACGACCAATTATTTAGATGGTAGATCTTCAACTTACTGCACTGACATAGCTAAAACCACGCTTAGTCCTGTATTTCATGTTAATGGAGACGATGTCGAAGCGGTATTAACTGCGATTGAAATTGCCATGGAATACCGCCAACAATTTCATAGAGATATATTTATTGACCTTTTGTGCTATCGTAAATTTGGTCATAATGAAGGTGACGAACCTAAATTTACCCAACCCAAATTATATAGTCTCATTGCAAAGCATCCAAATCCAAAAGATATTTACTTCAGTCAATTGGAGGCAGATGGCATTTTAGATAAAACTGAAGCAAAAAAAATTGAAGGAGAATACAACGATTATTTAGAATCCGAATTCGATTTAGCGAGTAAATCTGAGAAAGCATTGGTCCACGACTTTTTAAGCGAAATATGGGAAGATTATCGGCATTGTAATGGGAAAGACTTTGATACCTCTCCTGAAACGAAGGTGAATATCAAGGTGCTAAGGGAGCTAGGAGTTAAGCTCTCTACGCTTCCTGAGGGCAACAAATACTACAGAAAAATAGGTAAGATATTTAAGGACCGGCTAAAGGCTTTTAGTAGTGATACCCTAGACTGGGGAAGTGCGGAAATGTTGGCCTATGCATCATTACTTACCGAAGGTCACCCCATTCGAATTTCTGGTCAAGATGTAGAAAGGGGAACATTTTCTCACCGTCATGCGGTTGTTAAGACAGAAGACACAGAGGAGGAAGTCCAAACCTTAAATCTCCTCGATGCGTCACAAGCGAGATTTACAATTTACAACTCTTTACTTAGTGAGTATGGTGTTCTAGGGTTTGAATATGGCTACTCTTTAGCCTGTCCACAAGGCTTAACAATTTGGGAAGCTCAATTTGGAGATTTCTTCAATGGCGCCCAAATTGTTGTAGATCAATTTATCTCAGCAGGTGAAGATAAGTGGGCCACCCAATCAGGTTTAGTGATGCTCTTGCCACATGGTTATGAAGGTCAAGGAGCAGAGCACTCGAGTGGTCGAATGGAAAGATTCTTGCAGCAATGTGCAGATCAAAATATGCAGATTGTAAATACATCAACACCGGCAAATCATTTCCACCTATTGAGAAGACAGCTAAAAAGAGAATTCAGGAAACCCTTGGTGATATTTACACCTAAAATGCTTCTTAGACACCCCATGGCAACTTCAACGATGGAAGCGCTTGCAGAAGGAGGATTCCAAGAAGTGTTGGATGATATAAATATTCAACCGAAAAACATAGATACCCTAGTGCTTTGTACAGGTAAGTTTTACTACGAAATGAAAATTAAAGCAGAAGAACTTGGGGTGACAAATATGGTTTTCATCAGAATAGAACAGCTTTATCCTTGGCCACAAAAGCAGGTCGATAAAATATTAACTAAATACAAGGCGAAGCATATTATTTGGGCACAAGAAGAACCCGAGAATATGGGCGCTTGGCAATACGTAGCAATGAAAAATAGAAAATTGTCAATTGTTGGTGTTTCGCGACCCGCCTCTGCGGCTTCAGCCGAGGGCTCAAAAAAATTACATGAAAAAAGATTGGCAAAGCTATTCAAGGAGCTCTTTTCTTTTGCCAAGAAAAAAGTTCACCAAAAAAAATAAAAAGAAATGAGTTTATTAGAAATGAAAGTCCCAAGTCCTGGTGAGTCAATTTCAGAGGTTGAAATTGCGGCTTGGCTGGTAAGCGAAGGAGATTATGTTGAAAAAGACCAAGCAATCGCAGAGGTAGACTCAGATAAAGCCACACTTGAATTGCCTGCGGAAGAAAGCGGAACAATTCAATTCAAAGCTGAAGAAGGGGATGTTGTTAAAGTCGGTCAGGTAGTATGTGTCATAGATACCTCGGCAAAAGCACCTGAGGCGCCAAATGCGCCCAAGGTTAAAAAAGAGGAAGTAATAGAAACTCCTGTTGTCGAGAAAAAAGAAGAGAAAACCGAATCTGTAAAAGAAACATATGCCACAGGTGTTCCTAGCCCAGCCGCAGCTAAAATGATGTCAGAAAACAATGTTAAAGCTGGACAAATTTCAGGAACAGGAAAAGATGGAAGAATTCTCAAGAGTGATGTTATCGGCGCCTTATCCAAAGGAATTGTGATGCCATCAACTGAGTATTGGTCTGGGAGCAGGGAGGTTTCTAAGGAAAAACTTTCAATGCTCAGACGAAAAATTGCTGAGCGCCTAGTTTCGGTCAAAAATGAAACAGCAATGCTAACTACTTTCAACGAAATAGACATGAAACCAATCATGGATCTGAGGAAGAAGTATAAAGAAGCTTTTGCCAAAAAACATGAGGTAAATCTTGGTTTCATGTCCTTTTTCACAAAAGCGGTGACTGAAGCATTGCAGCTTTATCCTTCAGTGAATGCCCAAATCGATGGAAAGGATATCATTCTTCACGAATATGCGGATATTGGAATTGCAGTTTCCTCTCCGAAAGGATTAATGGTGCCTGTTGTTCGCAATGCAGAGAGCATGAGTCTTGCAGAAATAGAGCGAGAAATAAAAAGACTCGCGATAAAAGCCAGAGATGGAAAAATTACCCCTGACGAAATGACTGGAGGAACCTTTACAATAACTAACGGAGGAGTTTTTGGCTCAATGCTATCCACACCGATTATAAATCCTCCACAGTCAGCGATATTGGGGATGCACAATATTGTTGAAAGACCCATAGCGATAGGTGGTAAGGTTGAGATAAGACCAATCATGTATCTGGCTCTTTCTTATGACCATCGAATCATTGATGGAAAGGAATCGGTAAGCTTCCTTGTAAAGGTCAAGGAAATGCTCGAAAATCCTGACAAAATGATCTTTGGCTCAAAAGACCCTAAGGAAATACTGCTAGGACTCTAAGTAAATATCGTTCTTACGAAATTCTTGGGTGTTTTACGCCTCGTATTTCGTATATTTGGTGCCCTTAACAAGCTAAGATGTCCAAAGTAAGAAAACAAGAAGCACTAGATTACCATTCATCAGGAAAACCTGGAAAAATCGAGGTCATTCCAACGAAACCACATACCTCCCAGAGAGACCTTTCACTGGCCTACTCACCAGGTGTAGCTGAGCCATGCCTTCGCATTGCGGAAAACATAGATGAGGTATACAAGTATACAAGTAAAGCCAATTTAGTGGCTGTAATCTCGAATGGAACAGCGGTTCTAGGGTTAGGCGATATTGGGCCAGAAGCATCAAAACCTGTCATGGAGGGAAAAGGTCTATTGTTCAAAATTTTCGCAGATATTGATGTATTTGATATTGAAATAGATGCAAAAGATCCAGAACTTTTCATACAGACTGTCAAAGCAATCGCCCCGACCTTTGGAGGGATAAACTTAGAAGATATTAAAGCACCAGAAGCATTTGAAATTGAGACAAGGCTTAGAGAAGAGCTTAATATTCCAATCATGCATGACGACCAGCATGGTACTGCAATCATTTCATCGGCTGCGCTATTAAATGCACTAGATATCGCAAAAAAGAAAATAGACAAAGTTAAAGTCGTTGTCTCAGGTGCAGGAGCCTCCGCATTATCATGTGTAAAATTATATCGCTCACTTGGTGTGAAGCTTGGAAATATATTTATGTACGATTCCAAAGGCCTTATTTGGAAGGGAAGAGAGGGATTAGATAAAATGAAAGCACCGTATGCCGTTCATAAATCGAATGTAGATTTTCAAAACGCATTTAAAAAAGCGGATGTTTTCCTAGGTCTATCAAAGGCAGGTCTAGTATCTAAGGAGATGATTGCGAGCATGGCAAAAAACCCTATCGTTTTTGCTCTAGCAAATCCAGAACCTGAAATATCGTACAAACAAGCCACCACAACAAGGAAAGACATCATAATGGCAACAGGCCGCTCCGACCATCCCAACCAAGTAAATAATGTGCTCGGGTTCCCATTTATTTTTAGAGGTGCCTTAGACGTAAGAGCAACGACAATTAACGAGGAGATGAAACTCGCCGCAGTTCATGCGATTGCAGAATTAGCAAAAGAAACCATCCCAGAAGAAGTTATTGAAGCCTATGGTGAAAAATCTATTTCATTTGGTAAGGAGCAAATCATTCCCAAACCTCTTGATCCAAGACTAATATACAAGGTCGCCCCGGCCGTAGCGAAAGCAGCCATGGATTCAAAAGTAGCCAAAGAACCTATCACCGACTGGGAAAAATACGAGCACAAGCTGAAAAAAAGACTGGGTCTAGATAATAAACTTCTCAGAGATATTACAATAAAAGCTCAACGAAGTCCAAAAAAAGTAGTCTTTACAGAAGGGGATAATATCAAAATTCTAAAAGCTGCTCAAATTGCCTACGAGGAGGGGATTGCGATACCTGTTCTACTTGGAAGAAAATCAAAGATTATAGAATTAATGGATGAGTATGCCATTGAACTTCCAGAGGTGGAAATTATTGACCCAAAAGGAGACGAAGAGCTACAGCATAGAGAGTTATATGGTCAATCCTTCTTCGAAATGAGAAAAAGAAAAGGATTTACAGAATATGAAGCCATTCAAATCATGAGAGAACGAAATTATTTCGGTTCTATGATGGTGAATGAGGGAGATGCTGACGCTATGATTACGGGTGTAACAAGAGGTTACAGATCTTGCATTAAACCGGCATTATCCTCAGTGGGTATGCAAAAGGATGTAAAAGTAATCTCTGGAATGTATATCCTGAATACGAAAAAAGGACCTCTTTTTTTAGCCGACACCACGATAAATCTTAATCCAACAGCGGAAGAATTGGCCGAGATTACCGTTAATGTTGCAAAGACAATTAAAAAATTTCAGGTTAATCCGAGAATCGCGCTACTCAGCTATTCGAACTTCGGATCTTCCCCGGGAGCTGATGCAGAGAAAATGTCCGAAGCGGTGAAAATATTACATGAAAATCATCCAAACATTATTGTTGATGGAGAAGTTCAAGCAAACTTTGCCCTCGATCCCGACCTTATGAATGAAAAGTTTTCGTTCTCGCAAATTTCAAACAAAGATGTCAATACTTTAATATTCCCCAACCTTTCAGCTGGAAATATTTCATACAAGCTGTTGCAAAATATAATGGATGGTGATGCTGTAGGCCCCATTCTGATTGGTCTAAAAAAATCTATTCATATTCTTCAACTGGGTGCTAGTGTTCGAGAAATTGTCAATATGGTTAAAATTGCTGTCATCGACGCAAAAAATAAATAATTATGATTGCCCAAATCCAAGGAAAATTAATTGAAAAAAACCCTACTGATCTCTTGATAGACTGTAATGGCGTGGGATATGAGATTAAAATATCACTGAATACCTACAGCGCCCTGCCGGATGGTGAATTTACACGAGTGCACACCAAACTTATCGTAAGAGAGGATGCCCAACTTTTGTATGGTTTTTACACCAAAGAGGAACGTGATATGTTTAATCTCTTGATTGGTGTATCAGGTATAGGGCCCAATACTGCAATGATTATGCTTTCTTCTCTCACACCTGCAGACGTAGCACATGCAATTCAGAATGATGACGTCGCTACAATTCAAAGTGTTAAAGGGATTGGTGCCAAAACCGCACAGAGAGTAATCATTGATTTAAAAGGTAAGGTTTTGGCATTTGAATCAGATACGGAAAATATTAACGGAACAAACAATACAAACAAGTTTGACGCGTTAAATGCTTTAGTTTCTCTAGGGTTCGACAAAAAAGCTGCAGAAAAAACTTTAAACAAGTTAGATTCTGGAGCTAATTCTGTTGAAGAACTCATAAAAGAGGCGCTGAAGCTACTGTAACTTGAACATTTGGAAAACATATGGACTATCAGTAAAATGGGGCATTTCGCTCCTATTTTACATTTTAAGCTGGTCGTATTTCGCTCAGGATGATACGATTCAACTTCCGTTTCCAATTTATAATGCACAAAATCCTTTTCAAGTTGAAACACAGAGCTTTGACCTGGGAGATCCCTCATCATTGAATCAAAATATATCATATGATCCACTCACCGGAACCTATATTTTTTCTGAAACAATGGGAAATGGCTTGAATTACAGAAATCCATCGTTTTTAACCTTAGATGAATATTTAGAGTTTAAAAGAGAAAAATCCATGTCACAGGATTGGCTGGAGATCATTGAAGAAGAAACTGAAGAAAATAGAGCTTTTGAATTGCCAATAAAGATTGGTAGTAAGGCATTTGAAAACTTTTTTGGCTCTGACCAAATAACCATAAAACCACAGGGGAATATTGAACTCGCTCTGGGGGTGAATTCATCAAGATATGACAACCCATTGCTGCCATTAAGACAAAGAAGGGTTACAAGGTTTGATTTTCAACAAAACATCAATATGGATATTGTAGGTCAAATTGGTACGAAATTGAAAATTGGTGCAAAATACAATACCCAGGCCTCCTTCGATTTTGAAAATATTTCAACACTCGAGCATACAGGAGATGAAGATCAAATTCTTCAAAAAATTGCACTTGGTAATGTCGCTCTTGACCTACCCACTTCTCTTATTCAAGGATCACAAACCTTATTTGGTGCTAAGACCCAGCTCAAATTCGGCCGTGCCACATTTGACCTTATTGCGGCCTCTTCCAAAGGTCAGAGAAATGAAATCAATGTAAGTGGTAAGGCTCAAATTCAGGAGTTCGAGCTCAGCGCCGATAATTACGAAGCAAATAGACACTATTTTCTCAACCTATACCATCAGCAGCACTATGATGAGGCCATGTCTACATTGCCTGTAGTAAGTTCTACGATGTACATCACGCGAATTGAAGTATGGGTAACCAATAGAAACAACAGCATTGAAAACACAAGAAACATAATCGCATTTGCAGATCTCGGAGAAGCAAAGCAAGAGAATTGTCAAGGAAATCCAGGTGGATACTCTGTCAATGAAATCCCTAGAAATGAAGCCAACGATTTGTATAATTGGGCCGCAAACCAACCTACAATAAGAGGTTTTGCAAATTCAGTAAGCACGCTAAGCTCTCAATTTTCGAGTCCAGGTCCATTTGAGCAGGCCGTCGAATATGAAAAACTTGAAAATGCAAGAAGACTCGAAGAAAGTGATTTTACCTACAATGCACTCCTGGGCTATATTTCTCTAAACAGCCCTTTGAATAATGATGAGATTTTGTCCGTGGCTTACGAATATACTTATCGTGGAGAAACGTATCAAGTGGGTGAATTTTCTACAGACGGCTCCTCTGGTCAAGATGCACTCATTCTAAAATTGCTGAGACCTACCATCACAAACCCCAATAATAAGATTTGGGATCTAATGATGAAAAATGTATACTCTATTGGTGCTTATCAGGTAGACCAATTAGGTTTCAAAATCGATGTTTTATACAACAATCCTGAAACTTCTGTTGAACTTCCAATTATTCCTATAGATGGTGTTGATAAAAAGCAGATTGTCACGCTCATAGATATGGATAAAATCAATCAAAACAACCAACCATTTTCTGATGGTGTTTTTGATTTTGCACCATTTAATCAAATCCAAAATAAAATCGACAATGGTGGAACCATCAACAAAAAAAATGGTCGTATCTTCTTTTCCACAGTTGAACCATTTGGAAAGACCCTAGAGAGTAAACTAATTGAAGCAGGAATTCCAGGGATAACTGTAGATAAAATTGCATTTCATGAACTTTATGATTCCACAAAAACTGCGGCACAACAGATTCCAAGTAAAAATAGATTTGTATTTAAAGGAGAATATCAATCCTCTATAACCTCTGACATACCGCTGAACGTAATGTCAGTCCCTGAAGGGTCAGTTTCTGTTACAGCAGGCGGAATAAGACTTGTAGAGGGGGTTGACTACACTGTTGACTACGCCTTTGGTCGAGTTAAAATTCTAAATACCGGAATTCTAGAGTCAAATACACCCATAAAAATATCTATAGAGAGTAACTCCGTATTTGGATTCCAGGCAAGATCCATGGTTGGAGGCCGATACCAATACCGATTTAGTGACCGTTTGAAATTAGGTGCGACCTGGGTAAGAATGATGGAACGACCTGTCACGCAGAAGGTTGATTTTGGTAGTGAACCATTTAAAAATAATGTGATTGGTGCAGATATCGCACTGAGGACAGACGTCCCTTTTTTAACCAAGCTTGTTGACTTTCTTCCGGTCATATCTACCAAACAGATGTCTACGCTGTCCTTTACTGGAGAATTTGCTCATTTAATCCCCGGTCAACCCAAAGCCATTGAAAAGGAGGGAACTTCCTATATTGATGACTTTGAAGCAGCCCAAAGTGCGATTGACCTAAGAAATATTAATGCTTGGCGCTTAGCCTCCATCCCGCAAGGTCAACCAGAGCTTTTCCCTGAAGCAACAAACAAAGATTTATCCGCAGGATATAATCGAGCAAAAACCGCATGGTATGTAATTGATCCCGTTCTAAATGGTGGTGGAACCTCACTAACTCCACAACATATCCTCGATAACGGAGGTGCAATCACTAGTGACAGCAGGATGAGACTGGTTAACCAAAATGATATTTTCCCGCTCGTAGATGTACCATATGGAGGAATTCAAAATATTCCTGTGCTAGATTTAGCTTACTATCCAAAGGAGAGAGGAATGTACAATTATGATACAACCAATACCGTCGATTCTATCGGTCAATTCATTAACCCGGAAGAACGATGGGGAGGAATTATGCGTGGCTTAACCACAAATGATTTTGAAGTTGCAAATATTGAATTTATACAGTTTTGGGTATTAGATCCCTTCAATGAGGACGCAGAAGGTGTTGACACGAACGCTTTCCATAATGGTGGAGACATCTATTTTAATTTAGGTAATATCTCCGAGGACGTCCTTCCAGATTCACGAAAAAGTTTTGAAAATGGCCTCCCTCCCCAAGGAGTATCCGTTGACGATAATATAGACACTACAGAGTGGGCTCGTGTATCAACACAACAAGTGGTTGTAAATGCCTTTGACAATGATCCTGCTTCGCGTCTTAACCAAGATGTTGGATTAGATGGATGGGACGATACCGAGGAGGCCATAGCTTTTCAAAATTATCTTTCTTGGGTGAACAACCACCCAACCATGACTGCAGTAACGAAAGATGCACTGATTGGTGATCCCTCAGGGGACAATTACAACTATTATTTGGATGATGATTTCGATAATGATGAAGCGGATATTTTAGAACGGTATAAAAAATACAACGGAATGGAGGGCAATTCTCCGACCATAGAATTTTCAACCTCGCTGAACTCAGCTGGATATCCAACACAAGCTACCAATATGCCGGATATTGAGGATATCAATCAAGACAATAACCTTTCTGAGACAGAAAGTTATTTCCAATATAAAGTCAGTCTTCGAAAAAACGATATGCAAGAAGGCAGCAATTATATTACCAATAAGCAGGTTTACACAAATGGCAATAAAACAGAAACCTGGTATCAATTCAAGATCCCAATCACAGACTATGAAAAACGTATTAATGGGATTCAGGATTTCAGATCCATTCGATTTATGCGTATGTTCCTGAAAAACTTTGATGAAGAGGTTGTTATTCGTTTTGCCCGATTAGAACTCATTAGGGGAGAATGGAGAAGATTTTTGGAGGACCTCACCCAACCGGGCTTGAGCATACAGCAAGATCCTAATTTAACCACGTTTAATATAGGAGCAGTAAATATCCAAGAAAATGAACAACGACAGCCCATCAATTATAGCGTTCCACCCGGAATTCAACGAGAGGTAGATCCGTCTCAGCCATACGCAAGACAGATGAATGAACAGTCCCTAGTGCTCGAAATATGTAACCTGCAGGATGGGGATGCAAGGGCTGCATATAGAAATGTACAATTTGATGTGCGTACATATAAAAAGCTCAAAATGTTTGTGCATGCCGAAGAGGTAGTTCCCAATACCCTTGAAGACCATGAGCTTACTTTATTCGTTAGACTAGGAACCGATTTTGTAGATAACTACTATGAATATGAGCTACCGATGGATGTCTCAGAATGGTACAACCATGGAGCGGATGATGCTTGGCCTTCAGCCAATGATGTTGAAATTATTTTCGATGACCTAATTGACTTGAAAAAGGAACGGAATTCAATTGTTGAATCAGGCGGAACGGGGATATCATATATCGTCGAATATGCCAAAACCGATCCCAAAAATAACGAGCGAAAAATTAAAGTAAAAGGAAGTCCCAACCTTCAAGGATTAAGAACGATTATGATTGGGGTGAGAAATCCTCTTAAAAACAATCCAAATAATATATGGCAGCCAGATGACGGAGAGGCAGAATGCGTTAATGTTTGGGTCAACGAAATGAGGCTCACAGATTTTGTGAGTGAAGGAGGCTCTGCCGCTGTAGGTCAATTACAACTCAAGCTCGCTGATTTCGCAAATATCAATGCCTCTGGGAATTATTCTGGTATCAATTGGGGAAGTGTAGACAGCAGAGTACAAGACCGTCAGAGAAACGAGCAAATTGGATTTGATTTGAATTCTACTTTTCAGCTCGGACAATTTTTTGGCAAGCAAGCACGTATTTCTCTACCTTTCTTTTATGGTTACTCACTGGGAGTAGTAAATCCTGAATATGACCCGTTTAATCCAGATATAAAGCTCGCTGATTACGATGACGCAACACGTCGACAGAGGATGAAACTCGGTCAAGATTTCAACGAAAGAAAGTCATTTAATTTCACCAATGTCAGAAAAGAGGCAAAAGCAGGTAGTAAAAATCATTTTTGGAGGCTTTCGAACTGGGCTGCAAGCTACGCCTATGCAGAAAACCTTCAACGAGACTTTAATACAAAAAAGGACCTAACAAAAACATGGACTGGTGCGCTAAATTATAACTACACATTTAAAGGAAAACCATTTCAACCATTTAGAAAATGGAAACCCGTTCAAAAATCAAAATACCTTAAGCTAATCAAAGACTTCAATCTATTTTTGATGCCGAAAAACATGTCCTTCACAAATGACTACTCCAGAATATATAACGAACGTCAAGTGAGAAACAACCTAGTTCCTGACTATGAGTTTGATCCTATATTTTTGAAACGTTTTGATTGGAATAGGAAATATGAAATAGGATACGATATTACACGAAACCTTAAAACAACATTTAGTGCGCGCAATCAATCAATTTTTGAGGAAGGGAACAATAGCGTCGATAGGAAAGAAAACCCAGAAGGGTACCAAGAATTTTTGGATACGATTCGTTCGCAAATGTCGACACTAGGAAAGACAATGCAATACAATCAAAATTTCACAGTCAATTATAAAATACCATTTAATAAATTCCCTTTAACGAATTGGGTCAATGCCAATATTAAGTATACCGGAGGATATAACTGGGCAAGAGCTCCTTTGGGACAGAGTGATTTTGGAAATACCATCCAGAACAGTAGAAATATAAATATGACCACGCAAGCCAACTTTGTAAACCTCTATAACAAAGTTCCTTTCTTTAAAAAGATTCTATCCGATGGAAGAAACTCAAGGGCAAGACTAAATCCGAGGTCCGGTCCTGGGAGTAGAAATTCCGGAGGAACTGAGCAAAATACCGAAACCGAAGAAAAGAAAAAATGGGAATGGATCATCGTGGAAGACCTTGAACCTGATCAGCCGCTTGACTCTATGAATAAGGAGGAATTAAAAGCTTACAAGAAAAAAAATAGAGCCCATAAACGAAAGGTACGAAAGGAAGAAAGGGCCAAACGCAAAATCCCAAAAATAATAGGATTCTTTGCCCGTATAATCATGACGGTAAGAAATATTTCAGGAACATATGCCTTAAATGACGGTACTATATTACCGGGATATGGGGAGGAATCAAGATTTCTTGGGATGAATAGCTCAACCTCACAGCTAAGTGGTTTTGTATTTGGGCAACAAGGCTACGATATCTTTGGCAGGTCCAACGGTTATAATATTTCAAATTTAGCAACAGAAAATAATTGGTTGATCAGAAATGAAAACCTAAATACACAGTATGCCACAACGCATACAGCAAATCTTACGATGAGAGCCACACTTGAGCCATTTAAAGATGTAAATATTGACTTAAATTTAAATAGAAATTATTCTGATAATTCGGGTGAGTTTTATCGCTGGAACGAGAGTGCACAGGCTTTTGAAGGACAAAGCCAATTTAAAACCTCTACCCTCACCTATTCGACAATTACATTGGGGACCTCATTTATCAGACAGGGGGCGCAATATGAATCCAGTGTTTTTGATGCCTTATTAAACAATAGAGAGGAAGTCTCTCAACTTATTGGAAGCCAAAATTCGAATTCATCGCTTACCAGTCCCGGAGGCTATTATTCTGGTTACTCAGGAAGTCAGCAAGATGTTGTCTTGGGGTCTTTCATGACCGCCTTCAATAATTCTTCCATCAACGAGCGAAATATTGATCCAATGCAAAGCTTACCGCTGCCGAACTGGTCAGTAAACTACAGCGGCTTGACAAAGTATAAATGGACTAAAAAGTTTTTAAAGTCATTTATTGTCAGGCATGGCTATAGCTCAACCGTCTCATTAAACGGAATGCAAACCAACCTAAATTCAGAATCGGATGCTCAAGGTAATTTAACAGCACTAGACATTGACAACAACTATATTCCAGAAATGCAGATTCAAAATATCGTTATCAGCGAACGCTTCTCTCCGTTAATTGGAATTGATGCAAACTGGATCATTGGTACCCATACCCTTCAAACCAGATTTGAATATAAGAAAGACCGTCAAGCCACATTAGCGCTTAGTAACAATCAAGTTACTGAGTCCTTATCGGAAGAAATTGTAATTGGTACAGCTGCTAGAATTAAAGATGTCAAGCTACCATTTAGAAATATAAAATCAAGTGATGTTAACATTAAATTTGATTTTTCATTCAGAGACAATCTCACAGTGATTCGAAAAATTGTGGAAAATACAAATCAAGCCACAGCAGGACAAAGAACAGTTGCCATCAAAATTTCAGCGGATTACAACATTACGAATAACCTTACTTTAATGTTCTATTACGACCAAAACCTCAATACACCTAAGGTTCAAACGAGTTATCCAACAGGGAATATCAATACTGGGTTCAAAATAAGGTTCAACTTAGCCGGGGTACAATGATTATAATAAGAGAGGCTATTCTTGGGGATGAAAAAGATATTCTCCTATTAGTAAAAGAGCTTGCAGTTTATGAGAAAGAACCTGACGCCGTTGAAATAACCACAGAAGAGATTCGATCACATTTATTCGATGAGCAAATATGCAACGCGATTGTTGCTGTTGACAACGATCAAATCATCGGATTTGCCCTTTATTATACCTCCTACTCGACATGGAAGGGGAAGTGTCTTTATCTCGAAGATCTTTATGTAAAAGCAGAAATGAGAAAAACAGGAGTTGGTAAAAAGTTATTCGAACGGGTATCTCAAGATGCACAATTTAAAAAGGCACGTAGAATGGAATGGCGAGTTTATGACTGGAATCAACCAGCAATAGATTTTTATTTAAAACTAGGTGCTCAACTCAATAAAAACTGGTTAAGTGGACGTCTTGAATTTGACTATAAAATCAAATAATAAGTCAAACTAATATTATCTTCAACCCGTACCATTGTATATTCATTACATTGTAAACAAACCTCAACAACTACCTATATTAGATGAGAAATAAGGAGAGACACAGGCAACTTCTTATGCGAAAAGTGAACTGCTTGGAGAAGCAGTTTTATTTCTAGTTTGATAAGAGTTTAATAGTTTTAGTCGACCCGCCAGGGTCATTGCATAAGAAGTTCCTGTACCTTAGTTAAATCGAAGTAGCACAATCAATCTATATGAAGGCCCATTTAGGGCTTTTTTTTATTTTACCCTATTCCGTGTTATAAAACCCATTTACACCCTGATAATAAGTGAAAAGTGCCTTTTCTTCAATCATTCATCGTAAATATTCATTGGGCAAACATAAGCTCACTTAAGTACCTACCTTAGAAGAGAAATAAGGAGAGACACAGGCAACTTCTTATGCAAAAAGTTAACTGCTTGGAGAAGCAGTTTTATTTCTAGTTTGATAAGAGTTTAATAGTTTTAGTCGACCCGCCAGGGTCATTGCATGAGAAGTTCCTGTACCTTATTATAAAACTTGCAGTAACACAAATAATCAATATGAAGGCCTTTCGGGGCCTTTTTTTGTATAGCAACCATCTTACAAATGAAGGTTTAAACATTCTTCAAGTTCGCTTTTGTCTTTAATAGATTGTGCATTTTAAGCTTTTTTCATATCTTTGCATCTAAGGATAAACAGGTCACTTCTCACGCAATACTTTTCAAATCTTGCTTGGAGAAGCTCGATTTGTATCATCTAATGATAAGAGTTTAATAGTTTTAGCAAACGTCCATTACGGACAATCTGTGTGAGAAGCCCTGTCCTTACTATCCATCAAATTCGCTCAAAGTTTTTTCCTTAGCATACAATATAGGTCTGCTTGGACTAGCATCGTTACAAAAAGCGCTCATTTGTAAATTGAGAATGTAAGTGCCATCTTCAATATCTGAAGAAACAAAAATAAATTCGGTAATTGTTCTCGTCTTATTTGGATTTAAAGGAACATTCCAGAAAGCATGATGAAAAGCAAGTATGCCATTATCTTGCTCCTTGTCAACCG
Source organism: uncultured Flavobacteriales bacterium (assembly GCA_913020765.1). Classification (GTDB taxonomy): domain Bacteria; phylum Bacteroidota; class Bacteroidia; order Flavobacteriales_D; family Crocinitomicaceae; genus UBA952. The sequence goes on from CAJWAO010000005.1 coordinate 18,888, forward strand.
AAGGCAGATCTACCAAAAGATGATTTATCCCTTGATCAGTCAGATATTGCGCAACATTTCCATCAATATAGGGTGGATTTGTACCAGTGTAGGTGAAGGTCTTTTTGGACGAGCTGTTTGGTAGAGTTCGTATTATGATTGCCTCAGTATTTACATCAATATCGAGATTACGAATCTGTTGTAAAGTAATAACTAGATCATTATTGATTTTTTCAGGCTCAATACTAACGAGTTGAGCATTAAAAAAGTACTTGCTCAAACTGTCATTTACTGAATAAAATTCTTTTGTAATATGTCCGCAACACTCCGTATGTGTCAAGTGAGCATGGGGGTTAAAGAAAATATTTTTGAAGTTAACAACCCCTCCCTCTGCAACACTTCCTATAAAATTATCATCTCGAACTGGTTCTATTTTCGGGTCATCTTGTCCCCATGCCTTCAGGCTTTGTTCCTGAGCTTTGAGTTCTATGGACAAGTCAATTGGTTTTGAAGTATCTATAAATTCCCTTTGGTTCAGCTGAAAAATCATGAATCAAATTTAATACATTATTCCCTTATTATTTATCTCGATATTCTTCCAAAAGAAGAGAACTGCACTATCTTTGTTCTATGGAACAAAAACAAGATAAGCTAAAAGAAATCATCTCACACGCAAAAGAATATGGTTTCGTTTTTCCTTCCTCGGAAATATATGACGGACTTGCAGCAACATACGATTACGGACAGTTAGGTGCAGAGCTTAAAAATAATATCAAGCAATACTGGTGGAAATCTATGACCCAAATGCACCAAAATATCGTGGGTCTTGATAGCGCTATATTTATGCACCCTAAAACTTGGAAAGCTTCAGGACATGTAGATGCATTTAACGATCCATTAATTGACAATAGGGATTCCAAAAAAAGATACCGTGCAGATGTTCTTTTGGAGGAGCACATAGAAAAAATCAATAAAAAAATTGTCAAGGAACTTACCAAAGGAAAAAAAAGATTTGGAGAGGCCTTTGATGAAACTGAGTTCAGAAAGACAAACCCAAATATTCTTCGCAACCAGAAAAAAATAGATAACATAGAGGCCGCAATGAAAAAATCATTGAATGAAAATGACCTCGAATCACTTAGGAATCTTATTATCGATCTAGAAATATCTTGTCCAATATCTGGATCAAAAAACTGGACAGAGGTGCGTCAATTTAATTTAATGTTCTCAACCGAGATGGGATCATTAGCGGGAGATGCTTCAAAAGTATACCTAAGGCCAGAAACTGCTCAAGGAATTTTTGTTAATTTTTTAAATGTCCAAAAATCTGGACGTATGAAAATTCCATTTGGCATCGCACAAATTGGAAAAGCCTTTCGCAACGAAATTATCGCAAGACAATTTATTTTTAGAATGCGCGAATTCGAGCAAATGGAAATGCAATTTTTTGTTCCTCCAGGAGAGGAGCTAAAATGGTATGACTATTGGAAGTCTCACAGAGAAAAATGGCATAAAAACCTGAACTTGGGAGCAAATTTATACAGATTTCATGACCATATAAAGCTTGCGCATTACGCGAATGCAGCATGCGATATAGAATTTGATTTTCCCATGGGTTTCAAAGAGCTAGAGGGAATACACTCTCGAACGGATTTTGATTTAAAACAGCATGAGCAATATTCAGGCAAAAAACTCAGTTATTTTGATGCTGAATTAAATAAAAGCTACGTCCCAAGCGTTATCGAAACTTCAATTGGTTTGGACCGGATGTTCCTTGCCATTCTCAGCGCGGCTTTTAAAAAGGAAACTCTGGAGGACAACGCACAACGCGTCGTCCTAAAACTACCCGGAGCATTAGCGCCCATCAAGGTAGCAATTTTGCCCTTAGTGAAAAAAGATGGTCTGCCTGAGATTGCCAATGAATTGGCAAACCAACTAAAATTTGACTACAACTTTCAAATTGACCTAAAAGACTCTATTGGAAAAAGATATAGAAGACAAGATGCCATTGGTACACCAATTTGTATTACTATTGACCACCAAACTAAGGAAGACCAAACCGTGACAATTAGATTCAGAGACTCCATGAAGCAAGAAAGAATTAAAATATCGGCGGTTGAAGACGTCCTCGAAAATGAACTTGGTTGGAAAAAACTTCTTCTTAATTTAGCATAGACTTTGAAGAATTATATTTTTTATTTCACGTTTTTTTTCTTTCAGCTTCCCACAAAAGGCCAAATGATTCTCAATCAAGGTGGTCAAGCCTTCAATAAACCGCAATTCTTCAATGAACAATTCATCAAAAAAAATGGCATAAAAAAAGTAACAGGTTCTTACTCTTTTAAAAAAAATGGGGATCGGATTCGAGAAGCTCCCGGATCCTACAGCTATAGCTTTGATGAACAAGGAAGACTTATTTCCATCATAGATTTAAAATGGAACGGAAAGAAACTAGATACAACTCTCCACTACTACAGCTACAATCACGATGGCATATTAAGTAATATCAAAGAAAGCGAGTTCGGAGGTATTACCGAAAAAGAGATGCGCTATGATAGCCTTGATAGAATAATCAAAATCGTGAATTTTCGCATCACTCTTGATGATGATGGAAATACAATTAATAAAACGGAAATAAACGAGGAAACATATAGTTATAACGGAATAAAAAAAACAACATATAACTCTTACGGACTCCCCTATCTGATTTCATTCGATACTTTTGATGAAGATGGCTACCTACTATCCTCTCAAGAGAAGCTGAAAAGAAGCGGAACAGTTTCAAAAAAAAAATATGAATACAATGAAAAAGGTTATCTCAAAGAGATTTATACCTTTTACGACAAAAACCCTGATCCTGTTGAAACCATAACTTTCGCCTATGACCCATTTGGTAATATTACTGAACGTTTGCAAAAAAAAATGAACACCTTGGTAAATGACTTGCAAATCATTTACGATACCAAAACACAGCTACTCTATTCCATAATACGGCGGAATCCAATTACGAATTTCATGGAAATCATTCGCTTTACGGGCTATGAATACTTCAACAAATAAAATAACATAACTTTAACAATTATCTCAAACCATTGTAAAAGCTTATTATTCAGAAGGTCGCATTGACAAAAAAAGTAAATCGAGTCTTTTTTAATTAATTTGGCACAATAATTACACCTTGGTAGAAAAACCATAATAATATGAAAAAATTATACCTTCTTATATTCATCTTATTCTTCTTTGGAAGCATCCATGGACAAAAGAATAAAAATAATTATGAATCCAAATGGTTTATTGGATTTAACTACGGAGCAACATGGAGTTGCTCAGATATTGCTAACTCATGGGAATCAAGAGCGCCTCATTTAGATTCATTAAGATCTACAAATCCAACAGGATGGAGCCTATTTCTTGGTAAGTCCTTTAACTATGAATATGGTAAAATATTGAGTTTTGACCTTAGAGGAAGGTATCTTCGTGGACACTGGTACGGGCAAAGTACCGAGCTAGACTCATCTATCACAGCTATAAGTGCGGGTGCGCAATCGATCTATGACGATTACAACAGTGCTTACGGTGGACTTATACCGAATTATTATACCAAATTGGATCGTTTGAGCCTTGAATTGGTTATCCATCTGAATAGGCTACGCGAAAAAACAGGCCTAGACCCATACGTTTTCGGAGGGCTAGGTTTTTCTTGGAAATCAATCATGGCAGACTTGACAACGCTTGATGAAAATGGAAATAGTTTGATATACTCTGAGGAACAGATGCTGAACAATGATTTGGACTTTGACTTTGAAACAAATCTTATTGATAAACAAAAATTTTTTATGCCGAGCTTAGGCTTTGGTCTGGCATATGATTTTGGCAATACATCAATTGGGTTGGAGCACAAAACAACTTTCACACGTGGAGATCAATTTGATGGTTACCTGTCAGAGGTGCCTCGATCAGATAATGATTTATACCACTATACCTCAGCTTTTGTTAGATTTAGAATTGGTAGCTCCAATTATACACGCCCACAGCGACCTGCACCAAAGCCTCCATCGTCTGTGTCTGATTTTTCAAGCTGCCCAACACCTATCATTGATCTTATCAACACCAATAATACTTCTTCAAGTCAGGGAACGATAGTAATAAATGCGAAATTGACGAATGTCAACAATGTAAGCGAAATAGAGCTTACAGATAAAAATAATATGCCTCTTCCTTTTGACTATGATGCGAATACAAATAGCCTGACTGCAACGGTCTCTTTAGTACCTGGAAACAATACATTCATACTAAAAGCCACAACAAACTGTGGTAGTGACATAGAGCGTTTAAATATCCAAAACACTACAAGCTCGTCTTCAGGTTTTACAGGGTGCCCACAACCTGTCGTAAATATTTTAAACGCCAACAATGTTGAGGTAAATCAAGGGGTCTTATCCATAAGTGCGCAAATTTTAAATTTAAACAGCGCCACTGAGATCAGCTTTACAGACATAAATCAAGTTCCGTTATTATTTAATTACAACCCGAATACAAATGTATTCTCAGCCACGGTAACTTTGAATGAAGGTAGCAACACGTTTTTTATCTCTGGTACTAACAATTGTGGTAGTGATACCGAACGATTGAACATCCAATATACAAATTGTACGCAGCCAACCGGAGTTTTCATTAGTCCGGCAACAAACTTAAACGTCGAATCATCGATCTTTTTGATGCAAGCAAGGATACTTGAAATCTCAGATCCAGCAATGCTGCGGCTCTTTGTAAACAACAGCCAGGTCTTTGGATTTAATTTTAATTCAACAACCGGACTCCTGCAAAGTACCTTATCCTTGGATCCAGGCCAAAATATTATTCAAATAGACTTTGCCAATGGCTGCGGTCAAGGAACAATAACCAATACAATCTTCTACAATCAATGTGAAACCCCATTTATTGAGTTGATTCATCCTTCAGCGTCAGGAGCAACAACCAACAATCAGAGCCAAAATATTGATATTCAAATAACAGGAACAGACATTTCCAAAAATAATATCAAAATAAAGTTAAATGGGGAATTGATGGAAATCTCAGCAGCCTCCTTCATAAATCAGTTGTTAAGCTTTCCCGTATCTCTATCCCCGGGTACCAATAATATTTCAGTCCAAGTACAAAATGATTGTGGTTCCGATTCAGAGGAATTTACAATTGATCTCGAAAATTGTAACGCTCCTTCCATCGTATTTAATGGGGCGCAAACAGGGCTGATTACAACCCAGCAGAGTTTAGGTTTAAACATTACAATAAATGAACTATTAGGATCACAAAATATTTCGTATACGTTAAATGGACAGGGCATTACGGGAATGGCGTTCAATACCCAAAACAATACTTTGTCAGGTAATATCACGCTCGCTCCGGGTGACAATTACTTTACCATAAGTGCCTCAAACGATTGCGGAACAGCAATAGAAACACTCCATCTGATTTACAATGACTGCAAAGATCCTTTAGTTTCAATCACAAGCCCTGGATCTTCCAACGGAGCAACGGATGTTATTGTTAGTAACCCGATATATACAATAATGGCAAACTTGAGCAATGTCAATTTAGCCAATGAAATATCCATAAAGCACAACGGAAATAACATTAATTTTTCATTTGACAAAGGTAAAGTATTGAGTAATGTCTCACTTAGTCCAGGATTAAATAACTTCAATATTACCGTACATACACCATGTGGGGAAACAAGTCAGAATTTAACTATTGTTTATGACGATTGTGAACCACCAACCATAACCCTTAAAGTTCCAAGTAGTAATGCGACTGAAAGCAACTCACAAAAGGTTCAGGTCATTGCTAAACTCTCGAATATAAATGATGCAGGGCAAATTACTGTCTTAAATAATGGTTTGTCTATCCCTTTTGCGTTTAACAACGGAATTATTAAGGCCCAGGTCATTCTTACCGACGGCACGAATACTGTTGTCATAAACGCTAAAAACCCGTGCGGAGAGGATACAGAAAATATTTCAATCAATTATGAGCCTTGTCAAGTCCCTGAAATTTCATTGAACCCTAGCTCAATTCCTTCTGTTATAATGACATCCTCAGTTCCCGTAACTGCCGTGATAAATAATTACGCTGCGAGCACAACTATCACAATTTCGGTTAACGGCCATAGTATTGCAAACTCGTATTTTCAAATGACAAACGGTACGCTAAATGGCAATATTCCCCTAGCCAACGGAATGAACACTATATCCATTTATGCGGTCAGTCCTTGTGGCTCTGATGCAGAGACGATTTCAATTTTAAGGTGCAAGAACCCATCGGTAAATTGGATTAATCCAGCACTTGTAAATACGGTAGTAACATCTGAAAGCTTTACGCTTCAGGCCATGGCAAATAATGCACTTGAAGAATCAAATATACGGCTTGCATTCAATGGTACGGAAATACCCTTTAGCTACAATAACAATACAGAGTTGCTAAGTGCTACTGTTAATTTGATCCCGGGAAATAATGTTTTTGCGATTAGAATTCAAAACACATGTGGTGTGGCTAATTCAAATATCACCGTTATTTACAATCCAACCATTGAGGCTCCTCAGAACCCAGGTAACAATGGCGGGAATATTGAGAACATAAACAATGGGAAGTCTATTAATAGCAATAAAGGAGGCAATATACCAAGTAACCGAAATGCAGCCTCTAAAAATAAGAACTCAAAAGCTCGTAACGAAAAGAAAGAAAACAACAATGTAAACAAAAGCACCACAAAACAAAGACAAACAGGAGGTCAACCGAAATCAAAAACGAGTTCGGGGAATAAAGAAAAATCCAAAAAGGAAAAAGAGGTTCCTGCACCACCCAAAACTCCGCTCAAAAATACCGAAAAAGGAAAAGGCCGATAGGCCTTTTTTTATTGGTTTTACTACACTTTCTCATTAAATCTTAGTATGTTTGCAGACTAAAATTATTAACAGCTATGGCATTAATTGGTAAAATAAGGGAGAAGTCGGTTCTTCTTGTAATCATCATTGGAGTCGCATTACTCGCGTTTATTGCAGGCGATTATTTCAGCACACGAGGTGGTGGAGTAGAAGGAAAATATGGAGTTGGTCATGTATTTGGTGAAAAAGTAGACATCAACCGCTATGAATATCTGAGATCCAAATACCAAGAATCTGCTTGGCCGATTTTAATTGACTCTCTTGTAATGACAAGAGAATATTTGGGATTAGGTATCTCCGTATCAGATAAAGAGCTAAACAGTTACCTCATGGCAACAGATGGTTTCGATATTTGCCCAGACCAAAACATTAGATCTTTTTTTACAGATTCCATTACAGGTCAGATTACAGAACAATCTAAAATTGACGGTCGTGTCAAGTTAAAAAAGCAGCTCAGTGAAATCAAGAAGGATAAGAAGCAATGGAAAGAAATTAAGCGTTATTACGCGAACCAGAGAATGCGACAAAAATATATGGATGTTGTTTCTCAAGGAATTTATGTTTCAACACTAGAGGCTCAGGACGACTACGCTGCAAAGAATTCAAGAAAGAGCATTGACTATGTTTTAAAGAATACAAACAGCATACCGAATGAAAATGTAGAAGTTAAAGAAGCAGCGCTTTCAGCTTATTTTTCTGAACATAAGTGGGATGCCAAATACCAAAGTGATGAAGCATATAAGGTAGTTAAATTCTTTAGCATTGATGAATCTCCTTCAGCGAAGGATACAGTAAATTTCAATACTATGTATACATCGCTTAAAGAAGGACTTCAAAATGCAAAAAACGATACCATCTACACAAATTCGAAAAGTGATATTAAACTTTCATTTTTTAATTCTAGATCAACTTTTGTTCCTGAAGGACATTTTAAAGCCGAAGAATTGTTTACTTACCCAAAGAATATGGACAGTACCTTTGCGAATAGTTCTATCGGAACCATTGTGGGCCCTTATGCATGTGGGCCAAAAATGAAGACCAAGACAAATGGTTTGAACTACTATGCAATATCAAAAGTCCTGGGAAAAACACCTTCACGAATCAAAGCGAGACACATCCTGTTGCAAGTAAGTGCGGAGAAAGACTCAGCAGCTATTGTTGCCTTGTCAAAGTCCTTACTCACTCAGCTTCAAAAAGTAAAAGAGAGAAATCCCTTGTTCGAAACCTTGGCAAGAAATAACTCTGCCGATGCGAGTATCGAGTTTGATAATTTATTAGAGCTTACTTTAAATTATCCTGAACAAAATAGAACTAAATTCTATGGGAACGAGATTTCTGAATTCTGCACCAATAACTCAGTAGGATCAATTGGTATTGTTCAATCAAAATTAGGAACACACATCGTTGAGGTATTAGAAAAAGAAGACAATAGTCTTCCTAAATTGGCGACAATATTTAAGGAGTTTAAACCTTCCGAAGAAACGATGAATCTTAAGGAAAAAGAGTCAGACAATATGCTTAGCACATTATATCAAGGAATCAATCAACGGCAATCACAAAAAGAAATCAGAGCCTTCTTTGATTCAGTGGTTCGCGCGAACTCATATAAACCTAGATCGGTTAAGTTAACGGACAACAGTCCAGCTGTTCCTGAAAGCTATGTGAACACTCCTAGTGCTGGAGATCGGTTGATACGAGCAGCATATAAGGACGGAGCGAAAGTTGGAACTCTTGTAGGTCGACCTATACGAGACAAAAATACTTACGTTATCGGTATGGTTTATTCAACTCGGTCGAAAGGTTCACCAAGCTTTGAAGAAGTTGAGGACGAAATTCGAAAGAATTATATTCGAGACATGAAAGCTAAAATGATTGTAAAGGAATTCGAAGGAAAATCGATACAAGATCTTGTAAAAGAACAGAATTTACAAGTTCAATCTCCATCAGTTACATTGAAAAGCCTAAATAATATTGACGCCAATGTAGGAGGGGCCTTATTCGCGGAAAAGAACAATAAAGAAAATGTTTCACTTGAAGCAATGATAGGTGAAAAAGGCGTTTATAAGATATTTATAAAGTCAGCAAATGTACCGGTTGAAAAGAAAAGTCTAAAAGTTGAGAAAGAGCAAATGAATAAACAACTCATCGCCAAAATGGTAAAATCTCCAATCAATTACAATCAAAATAGAAAGCCTTCCGAAGAAAGCTTCTTGATCAACGGACTCTACAAAAAAGCAAACATTATCGACAATCGAAAGCTTTTACAGCTTAATGTTAGAAATTAATTAAGGAGCAATGAGTTCGTATAAACCGTTGGGAAATCCTACTTTGTACGAGCTAAATCTCAAATCCGCTTTGTAATAATCGGTGGAGATAATTTGAGCATTGCTTTTCAAAGCGCTTTTCCAGGTCTCATAATTATTACCTCTAGACTCCCTGGTTCCGGAATCTGACCTAGTTCGGATAATGAAATCTTGGGCAAGGTCGTAAATCTCGTCTCTTCGAGAATTGGCGTCATTTCTCAATAAAAATACAGCGTTTTCATCCTTAATATCCCCGTAATAAAACATGATCGGATCATTAAAATATTTATATAAATGTTGATTACTCCCTTCTAAAATAAAAATGAACTTTCCCCTTACTTCTTTTAACATTGGCCAGCCTATGTTATTGATTCTTGACCTCAAGCTTAAACATGTGTCTTTAAAATGTTTAGGAGTGTATATTTGATTTGGATTGAGCCCTGATTTGATTTCAGCCTCTAATTTCACATATGCCAAAGAATCAAATGGGATACAAGTTTTAAATCCGAGCCGTTTTAGTGATTTAGATTGATCAGCAGGATGCGAACCTTTGGCCTCGATATTGATATAAATCGGCAAGTGACCAGAATGTTCTTCGCTCCACGCCTTCAGCTCTTTTAAGGCCGATTTAAGGGTTAAATAATTGGTTTCAAAGTCTACGTCGGAAATATGCAATATTTTGAAACCCGCTTTCTTTAGTCCCCCTCCTTTGATGCGTTGTCTTTGCCCTAGTATGAATAAATTCACCCGCCTACGTTTATAGTGGCCTCCATTTGGATCATAATTCACGTCCAACTCGATTCCTCGAATACCGTAATTATTAAATTGTTCTGAAAAAGGTAGATGCCCGTAATCGATATAATCGGGATTATTTTGTTCCCCTAACTTATTCTGAAACCTTTTCAAGAAACGCAAAACCTTTTGGTGTGGCTTCTTTTTATAACTATTGTGTGAGGCTAAAATTCTGATTTTATTTAGGGGTGTAGTATCAATTGGCAATTGCGTAAAAGAAACGCTCCCGCAGAAAACCATACAAGAACAAATCAAAACCTTCATTATTTAAGTTTTTCTGAAAGGTATGAACGCAACTGCTCTCGAAGACACTCGGTTCGACTCGAAAAATCATCTGAGTCTATAAATTCAGAAGCATTGGTATTCGTCAGCTTAGTATTGAAGTAATGAGGTCCCTTCTCTGACGCTGAAACACACAAAAAGTTATCGATTTTTTTTGTTCGAATCACATTTATAATATTATGATTAGGCCAATACAATGAATCCTGAATCATTCGCGCTGTAAATGGAAAAATATTTTCCTCTACTCCATGATAGCCTTTTAGAGTAAGACCTCCCTGAAAATCCTCAATAAGTGAGAAAACTGGCTCATTATTATAATTTGAATTTAAGAAATATGGTACCTCAACAAAGACATAATCTAAGGTATTCGCTTTCTCTAATAATGGAATCAAATCTCCATACAGCGCTTTTCTTTTATCCCAAGAGCGAATGGTATTGATCACCTGCATTTCCATTGAAGCAAACCATAAGACGGCGATCACATAGGGTATTACATAAAGCCTACTCTCCAAAAGCCAAACACAAATAAAAGCTAAAGCAAGGCAAACAAATAAATGACTTGGAAGAAGCATCTTATTGTATAGTCCATACGTTACAGCGGGGTAATTCGAGAGGATGAAAATGGTAGAACACGCAAAAATTGTAATCAAAATATTTATAAAAGTACGCCTGCCAATCCTTTTAATAGATCCTGATTTTGACCAATAAACCAAAGGAATGACCAAAAGACTCAGCCATAACATGGGTTCAGAAAAGTAGAAAGGTATTACCTCAAACAAAAGTAAAGGCAACTCTATAAATAGAGTGAAGAAATAATAACCACCTTGTAAAAAAGAGTGTAGCGAAGGAGAAAAACCGTAGACGTTACTACCTATCTGATAGTTGGGACCAATAATAAACTTTAAAATGAACACAATTCCAAAAACCAAGCCTGTTGAGAATAATACACTTTTAAATCGTCTATCAGAATTGCTCCATAGCTGTAAAAGTGGAAAGAGAAATAATGGAAAAACTATTTCACAAGCAAGCAAAGCCAATAGAGACCAAGAAAAATAAATGAAATACAAACGAAATGCATCCTTGCTCTTGTCGTTTTGTATACCTCTAAGCGCTAAAAGAAAAAAGATAATCGACAATATATATCCCATTTGCATCGAATTAAATAGCTGGGAAGAAGCAAAAATGGGAAAGGATAAAAAGAACAAAAAAAACAATGCGTTATTCCTACCTAATGACTTTTTAAAAACAAGGTGGGCAGCGTATATAAGTACTGCCCAAAGCGTTAAACGAAAAATATTATAAAGTAGAAAGCTTGTTCCAAACAAATGAAGTGAGGTAGTTTGTATAAAGCCATATAGGGGTCGTGAAACATGACCTGATCTCGAGAGACTATATTTTAAATCTTGCCAATAGTCAGAACCAATATGGGCCACAAGCGACAAATCATCTGAAGTTCCAAATCCGCCAAATAAAATGAGGGGGATATATAATAATAGCGCCAATAAAATCAACCAGTAATAACCATGAAACCACTGAGGCTTCATTAAGAAAAATCGAGTTTTGAAAGCAAATCATCCTCAACTTTTTGCGGCATCGTAACCTTTAAAAGAGGTTCTTTTTCCATTGCTCTCTCAATTGCAAAGTTGGCATTTTCATTTCGAGCCCAGCTTCTTCTTGCAATACCATTGTTAACATCCCAATGTAACATTTGCTTAATATGTTTAGACGACTTTTCACTTCCATCGATGAGCATGCCAAAACCACCATTAATTACTTCACCCCAGCCAACACCACCGCCATTATGAATGGACACCCAAGTGGCACCTCTAAAACTATCTCCAATCACATTTTGGATAGCCATGTCGGCAGTATATCTTGAACCATCATAAATATTTGAGGTTTCTCTGTACGGTGAATCTGTTCCAGAAACGTCATGATGATCACGTCCAAGAATGACAGGTCCAATTTTATTTTCTCTAATTGCCTGATTAAATGCCTCAGCTATTTTCATTCGGCCCTCGGCATCCGCATAAAGTATTCGTGCCTTTGACCCAACAACCAATTGATTTTCACGTGCTCCTTTTATCCATTGTATATTATCAGCCATCTGCTGTTTAATTTCTGGAGGACTCGTACGCATCATTTCCTCTAAAACAAGACAGGCTATTTCATCGGTTTTATCCAAATCACTTTGTTCACCTGATGCGCAGACCCAACGGAATGGTCCAAACCCAAAGTCGAAACACATCGGTCCTAAAATATCTTGTATGTATGAGGGATAAATAAAATCGTCGCCATTTTCGGATCGCAATGCTGCTCCTGCCCTCGTCGCCTCCAATAAAAATGCATTTCCGTAATCAAAGAAATAGGTTCCTTTATCTGTGCTCATTTGAATTGCAGCAGCATGACGAATCAGGCTTTCTTGTACCTTTTTCTTAAATAATTCAGGATTTGAGGCCATCATTTCATTTGAGTCTTCGAAACTCTGCCCGACAGGATAATAGCCTCCAGCCCAAGGGTTGTGTAAAGATGTTTGATCTGAACCTAAATCAATATGAATGTTCTCCGAATTGAACTTTTCCCAAACATCAACTATATTTCCCAAGTAGGCAATTGAAACCACCTCTGCATCTGATTTTGCCCTTTTAACTCTTTTACAGAGTTCATCTAAATCCTCTATTACCTCATCAACCCATCCTTGGTCGTGTCTTGTTTTAGCTGCCTTCGGATTAATCTCTGCAGTTACAGAAATAACACCTGCAATATTTCCTGCCTTTGGCTGCGCTCCAGACATACCACCTAGACCGGCTGTTACGAAAAGCCTCCCTTTAGCAGGTGTATCTTGTTTTGTCATTTTCCGAATGGCATTTAGGACAGTTAAAGTTGTTCCATGGACAATACCTTGTGGACCAATATACATATATGAACCAGCTGTCATTTGGCCATATTGCGTGACCCCTAATGCGTTAAACTTCTCCCAATCATCGGGTTTTGAATAATTAGGTATCATCATTCCATTTGAAATGACTACTCGTGGAGCATCTTTATGAGATGGAAATAGACCTTGAGGATGACCAGAATTCATAACTAGAGTTTGCTCCTCCGTCATTTCAGATAAGTACTTCATCGTCAAGCGGTATTGAATCCAATTCTGAAATACGGAACCATTTCCCCCATAAGTAATAAGCTCATGAGGGTGCTGTGCAACAGCTAAGCTCAGATTATTTTGAATCATTAGCATGATTGCTTTTGCCTCCAAGCATTTACCTGGATATTCGGAAATCGGGCGTGCGATAATTTCATGATTCGGACGATACCGATGCATATATATTCGACCGTAAATCTTTAATTCATTCAAGAATTCAATTATCAATTCCGCATGCTGATGCTTTGGGAAATAACGCAATGCATTCTTTAGCGCAAGTTTTTTTTCCTCGCTATTGAGAATGTCTTTTCTTTTTGGCGCATGATTGATAGATGGTTCAATTGGCTTTTGCTCGGGAATTTGGGTAGGTATCCCTTCTAAAATTTCTTCAGCAAACGGCTTCATATTTCTTGGTTTATTAGAAATACAAATTTAGAGGTTTCTCAGTATTTCAGCACAACGAATCCATGTTTTTGTACAGGCTCGCCACCTTCAAAGGTCGCATCTATTTTATAGAAGTACGTCCCTTCAGTTGCCAGTTTTCCAGATTTTTGGTTCGTACCATCCCAGCTCCCAGTAGGATCAGTATATTGAAAAATCACATTCCCCCATCTATTTAAAATGAGACAATTAAAATCAACGATGCCATTATAGTTGACAAAAAATTCATTATTTCCTACCTCTGATGACAAAACAAGAACATTTGGCACCTGTAAATCGCAACCATAAAATTCTAATTCAGAATCAGCCGTCGCCAATCCACATTGGTGGTTAAGGGTTACAGTATAAATTCCTTCTTCGTTTACAGAAATGATAGGCCCTGTGTCACCATTGCTCCAGTTTAGCGTATAGTCGAGCGGGTAACCTGCCTGAACCGCATCTGGAATTGGAATTGCGCCAAGACTAACCGTCGATCCAAAACACACAGCGGTATCTGAGGCCACAACATTATAATTTGGAGGAAAGGATACAAAAATAGTTTGGTCATTAGCACATACTGGATCAGTAAAGGTTAGGCCGTAAAGACCTGCTAAGCTTGCACTTACGTCTGGATTTAAAACATCTCCCGAAAGATCTATTTCGGTGCTCGTCGAAGACCAAAAACCACCATTAGGGGCAACGGTACCCGAAATCTGAAAGGCATAATCGCATACTGTAGTATCATTTTGAAGACTAGGGAGTGCTAATATTGTGAAGTCATCTGAAACAAGGTAACACTCGTTCGATACGTTAAATTCATAAATACCCGCAGTATTAACAATAAGCGTAGAATCAATCGAACCATCATTCCAACTATATTCAATAAAAGGAACATATCCTGAGTCTAAATTTTGGACAGATACAATAGGAACGATTTCAAAGTTTGAACCTTCACAGACAGTTGTGTCGGGCATTTCAATATACAAATAAGGAGGATAATGGATTTGAGAGGTCACCGTGACATTACATTCATTGTCCGTAAAGGAAACATCAAAATATCCACCTGATGAGGAAGTAATTAAGGGATTATCCAATGAAATATTGCTGATTGTGAGCGCCGTATCAAGGGTTGACCATTCCCCGCCGCTAAAGGCCTCAGTTCCCGAGACTTGAAAAGCCATATCGCAGGCAATGGTATCGGGAAATATTTCAGGACCTGCAGTTACCGTAAACGATACAGTGGTATCATACGCACAACCGAAATCATCCTCAATATTAAACACATAGCTGTAGGTGCCTGTAGACTGTGGTTGAACAACAATAGAGGTATCATTTTGTCCGGAAATAATTGTAGGATCATTGTTCCACCAGCTGGTGTCTGCTGAGGTTTGATAAGAACCCAATCCAGGGAAGTATGAAGCATCAAAAAATAATCCCCATTCAAAAATATACCCATCATCGATTCCAAGATTATCCTGCACAAAAATTGTCCAATTACCATTTACAGGGCAGCCGACAAGAGAGTTGAAAGAACTTTCAGGGGCGTATACATCGTCCGGATTAATGGAAGGGCCATTCAATCCAAAATTTGGTGCAGGAATTGTATTTCCTAGATTTTGGGTTAAGGGGCCAAGATCATTAAAAACGGAGCTGAAACAATATTCCCATCCTTCACCAGGTCCACCACCACCACTATCGTTAATTGGATCTCCTAGGAACGTCCCCCCTCCACTATTTCCACCTGGTAAAAAACCTGGACTGTATGAATTGACCAATGGTACTGTTGTACCGTTAGGGCATTGCAACCAAATTTCTAAATCTCCCAGATAAGAATGTTCCATGGTAATACAGACTTGATTTAGGTCTTGCTCATTGGTGATTGTTGAGCCTCCAGGGAAGCCATTTATGGTAATAGGAGCTTGATATTGCTGGCCAGAGCCATCCGGCAAATATGTGAGGCCTGCAAAATTACCACCCAACTCAAATGATCCAGAGGGAATCTCAACACCAACGGTATCCTGCTCTGTCACACCACCAATTAGGGTTGTGCTTGCGCCAAGACAAACTGAGTCTTGAAGCGGACCTGTACCTTCAAAACTCGGCAGCAATGAAACACGAACCTTGCTTCTCACCCGGTCGTTTAAAGGAAATTGATCTTCGATTTTTAGATCCACCAAATAGCCTGCACGTGCAGGAGGTGTGAACCAGATAGAGTCATTATTAGGATAGCTATTCCCGTCTGTTATATTCCATTCAAAATCAATATCCAGGTCAATATTTTGAGAATAACCATAACCAGTAGAGTCAAGGGAATTTGGGAAGATAGGTTTGGCCACAAACAAAATACTATCTCCGAAACAAATATCAACAAAACCAGTATCTGTTGGGTTTATGGCATCTAGACCAACACCATTTACGAAAGCCTCCATGTGGGCTTCGAAGGGTTGAAATTGGTTTCCACAAGATGCATTGGCCAACCAACCTGTCCCTTCAACAGCACCATCAGAAATAAAAACAACAGTTAAGCATCCAGAAGGGTTGTTCCAACTTGCTTGATAGGTAAAGCCTGTTGGATCTGTTACAGAATTATGTATTCCCAGAAGAGGGGCATTTGTATTTGGGCCGTCATAAACCCAAATAAAGTCGGAGCCATCCACATCAAATTCAAATCCTGCATTTATGGCAAAAGTGATTGTGGCTTTCGT
The DNA here is from genome assembly GCA_913020765.1 of uncultured Flavobacteriales bacterium. Classification (GTDB taxonomy): domain Bacteria; phylum Bacteroidota; class Bacteroidia; order Flavobacteriales_D; family Crocinitomicaceae; genus UBA952. Next base: position 35,455 of record CAJWAO010000005.1, read on the forward strand.
TCCAAGGTTCAGATCAGGACAAAAAACAGTAGTGTCATTAAAATTGGCAGGATAGTTTCCGCCGCCACCTGGATCTTCAAAATTAGTTCCGACAAGCCCGAAATTATCACAATCCATAGGGTTGGCTTCCGGGAAACCATCATCCCCCATTGTGACTGTTTGTGCGTGGCTCCGAATCAAAAACGTGAGGCTGACCAACAGCGCAAAGTAAATGCGCATCATAATTTGGAATATTTTTCATTGTTCAAAACCCAAAAGGATTTAACAATGAGCAGTTTACCTTCTTCTTTCCAATGAAAGTATTGGTTTACGTCTTTGATTTGAAATCCAAAATCAGTAAACGATGGACTGGTAACTTTTTTATCTAATGAAACAATTGCCAGACCAGAATGCTTCGTTTCATCATAATCAGAGGTGTACATTGCATGCTCTAGCGCGTACTGTAAAAGTTGGAATTGATGTTCGTCTGCTTGTTTTATCTCATTCAATTCTTCTTGGCTGTAGCTCAATAAAAGCTTGCTATCATTTACCTGAGAAGAAACGTGAAAACAGAGACATAGAAATAAGGTGAAAGAGAGAAATAATTTCATAAACGTGTTGTTTTCATCATAATAGACCTCTAAATCGTTGAAAAGTTGCTCCTTTTGTTCAAAGAATTATTCAAGTCACATGACAATTAAAATTAGTTTTGTAAAGTTAGCAATACTATCCAATATATAAAACCATGAATAAAGAGGACTTAAAAGCAATTTCGTCACAAGTAAGACGAGATATAGTGCGAATGGTTTCTGCTGTCAAATCAGGCCATCCAGGAGGCTCATTGGGCTGTGCAGACTTCCTAACCTATTTGTACTTTGAGGTGATGAATGACAACTCATCTAATTTTACAATGGATGCATTGAATGAGGATGTTTTCTTTCTATCAAATGGACACATTTCACCTGTCTGGTATAGTGTTTTAGCTCGTAAAGGTTATTTTCCAGTATCTGAATTGGCAACATTTCGAAAAATATCCTCAAGATTGCAGGGACATCCATCTACAGATAAAAACTTAGAAGGTGTAAGGATGGCATCGGGTTCATTGGGACAGGGACTATCAGTTGCTGTAGGAACCGCACAAACAAAGAAATTAAATGAAGATACATCCATCGTTTATACGCTTCATGGCGATGGTGAACTACAAGAAGGTCAAATTTGGGAAGCTGCAATGTATGCCGCCGCAAATAAGGTAGATAATCTGATTGCAACCATTGACTTTAATGGCCGACAAATTGACGGAGATGTGGAAGATGTGCTCTCTCTAGGGTCCTTGTCTGAAAAATGGCAAGCTTTTGGATGGGAAGTATTGGAAATGGACGGACACAACTTTGAAAATATTCATAGCACCATGACAGAAGCGAAGAATAAAGTGGGTCATGGAAAGCCTGTAGTAATCATCATGTCGACTGAAATGGGAATGGGTGTTGACTTTATGATGGGCACGCACAAATGGCATGGTGTTGCTCCAAATGATGAACAATTAAGTAGTGCCTTAAGCCAACTAAAAGAAACATTAGGCGATTATTAGTGTATAGATTTATAAGCATCCTATTCATTCTAGCTTCATTGGCAACTTACGGCCAAACGAAAACAAGGATACTGTTCATTCTAGATGCATCAAATAGCATGAATCTAAAGTGGGATCAGCAAACGAGAATGGAGTCTGCTAAAGAAATATTAAATGAATCTATTGAAGATTTACGAGGCATCCCTGACCTTGAAATTGCGCTTAGGGTTTATGGACACCAGTCCATAGTAAATAATACTTTTCAAGATTGTGACGATACAAAATTAGAAGTGCCCTTTGGTAGAAATACAATCGATGAAATTAAAAAAAAGGTAAAATATTTAAATGCAAAAGGTGCAACACCAATAGCACGATCCTTAGAAGCAGCAGCGGGTGATTTTCCAACAGGTGAGGCACGTAACTTTATCATTTTGATCACTGATGGATTGGAATCATGCGACAATGACCCATGTATCATTGCCAAAAAACTTAAAGAAAAAGAAGTAAATGTAACCCCATTTGTAATTGGAATTGGACTTGATCTTTCTTATCTAGAAAAATTCAATTGTATTGGTTCTTTCACGGAAGCTGAAAACAAGAAAACATTTAGGTCAGTGCTGACAAATATAATTGATAAAGCACTCCTTAACACCACGGTTCAGGTCAACCTAAATGACCTTTCGCGCAAACCCAAAGAAACAGATGTAACTATGTTTTTCTACAGGGCCGGGAGCCATGAACTAATCTACACGTATACCCATACACTGAACAGGTATAAAAACCCAGATACCCTAGTATTAGACCCAACCATAAAATATGATTTGATGGTTTCTACCTTACCCCAAATAATGAAAACAAACATAGAGATCAAAGAACATACACACAATACAATTGAGGTGGACGCCGCTCAAGGATATTTAAAGTTCATTAGTTCAAGAAGTAAATACAATACAATGTATCAATTGCGCATCTCAAAGAAAGGTGAAGAAAACACAATCAATCATCAAGATTTAGGGAGCACACAAAAATATTTGATAGGAAAATATGACCTAGAGATCTATACCCTTCCTAGAACTTATAAAACCATTGAAATAAAGGAATACAAAACCAGCACCGTTGATATTCCTGCACCAGGAATATTAGACCTCAAATCAGCAAAGCTGTATGTTGGCCAAATTTTTGTCAAGCGAAACAATAACAATTATGAGTGGGTATGTAACTTAAACCCAAAATTGCGGTCTCAAAAATGGCAGCTTCAGCCTGGGGAATATAAAATTGTTTTTCGAGAAAAAGAGCAATTCAGCAGCGCATATACAAGTGAACGAACATTCAAGATTACAACATTAAATACCAATTATTTAAAATTATAACTATGGAAAGTATCGAAATATTAGGAAATAAGGATACGCGTTCTGGCTTTGGTGAGGGTCTTGCCGAACTAGGCGCAGAGAATGAAAATGTTGTTGCCCTTTGTGCTGACCTGACAGGATCCTTAAAAATGAATGCCTTTCAAAATGCTTTTCCAGAGCGATTTTTTCAAGTGGGAATTGCCGAAGCAAATATGATGGGAATGGCGGCAGGAATGACCATTGGCGGTAAAATTCCTTTTACTGGAACTTTTGCGAATTTCTCAACCGGGAGGGTATATGATCAAATTAGACAATCGATCGCATATTCTCAAAAAAATGTAAAAATCTGTGCTTCTCATGCTGGATTGACTCTCGGAGAGGATGGGGCGACACATCAAATTCTTGAAGACATTGGCATGATGAGAATGCTCCCGAATATTACTGTTGTAGTTCCTGCTGATTTCAATCAGACAAAACAAGCCACAAAGGCAATTGCAGACCATGATGGCGCAGTTTATTTAAGGTTTGGCAGACCTGTTATGCCGATTTTTATCAAACCAGATGCTATTTTCCAAATTGGAAAAGCAGACCTAATCCAAGAAGGAACAGATGTTACCATCATCGCATGCGGACATATGGTATGGAAGTCTATCGAGGCAGCTCAACTTCTATCTGCCGAAGGTATCTCTGTCGAGCTCATAAATATGCATACGATAAAACCGTTAGACGAAGAAGCAATTCTGAAATCTGTTGCAAAAACCAAATGTGTTGTAACTGCAGAGGAGCATATGGCCAACGGCGGGCTTGGAGAGGCTGTCGCCCGAGTATTGGCATCAAATACACCATTTCCACAAGAATTTATTGCTGTTGATGATTCATTCGGGGAGAGCGGACAACCTATGGATTTGATGGAGAAATATGGTCTCGGTGCTTCGCATATTCATGCCGCTGCACGAAAAGCGATTCAAAGAAAGGCTTAAGTATCTAAAGCCTCTAATAGCTCATTAACAGATGTCATTTTCGGTAGACAATGCTGATTTTGGCAAAGGTAAATACCATCCTCCTTTATTTCATAAGACATTGGTAGTTCCGTATGGTAGCTAATTACATGATTTTTTTGAAAAATAGTTGAAAGCTCCGAATGAATCAAAGGTTTGGATAAAAGCAAGGTAATTTCTTTACTCCCCCGAAGAATTAGGTCATAAATAGACATCCAATTTACGTAGCTGCTAGGGTATTTATCGATAAAACCCTCAACCTTGGCGAGCATCAATTTGCATTTATTTATCCAATCCTCTTTTCGGTAATAAATCCCAAGAATATTTAGATTATGCGCCATAATGGAATTTGAGGATGGAATAACATCGTCATCAATATCGATTTTTCTTGCAATCAACTCAGAATTGCTTTTTGTGAAATAAAAAAGCTTCTGTTTTTCACTGTAAAATTCACTTATGACCTTTTCACACAAATTTTTAGCAAAATGTAGATGGGTAAGCTCCCCATTGATCTGATAAAGCTTTATAAAAGCTTGAATGGTCAACGCATAATCGTCTAAAAAACCGCTGATACTGGCTTTATTGTTTACAAAGTTACGTGCAAGTAGTCCATCTCCATCTACCATTTTAAAAGCTATCCAATCTGCAATTGAACACGCCTCATCTAACATCTCTTGGTTATTGAAAGCCACATAGGAGTGACAGAGTCCATCCAATAACAATGCGTTCCAAGAGGTTAATGACTTGGTATCAATGCTGGGCTTTATTCGCTTTTCTCTGCTTACTGACAAAGTCAACTTCACACGATCAACATTCGCATACGCTTCGTCCTCCTTCCAATTTTGTTTACGTGCAAAGTCAACAAGAGATTCTGATTTCTGAAGAATAAATAAGTCATTTTCCCAACACGTTTCGGGACGTATGTTGTAAAGGTCCTTGAACCAAGAAAAATCAGTTTTAAGAATCTTCTTGAGTTCCGATTCTGTCCAACAATAATAACCACCTTCCGAGCCTCCACTATCTGCATCTTGCGCGCACAAATAAGAACCTGAAGGGGTTCTTAGATTATCAAATAAATACCCAAAAGTCTCATGAACAATAGCTTGATAAAATCTGAACTCACTTGCATCAGAGGTATTTCTTGCAGCGTTACTATACAATGCAATGAGCTGCGCGTTGTCATAAAGCATTTTCTCAAAATGTGGAACTTTCCAATAGGCATCGGTCGAATACCGGGCAAACCCGCCTTCAATATGGTCGTATATACCCCCATTCGCTATACAGAAAAGGGTTTTTCTAACATGGTTTTTTAAGACAACGTCGTTCATACTGTTTCCATAACTTAACATAAAGTCAAGATGGTTCGGTAGCGGGAATTTAGGCACATACTTGTACCCTCCAAAGCTGTTATCTAATGTCTCCTTCAAGCTTGTTATCCAACCCTCCAGACGCTCTGCCTCATAATTAGACTTAGCATCTGGCCGTTCATGGTAATTGTCTTCAAGGTTTCGTTGCATCTCTTGGGCAAACTCCTTTACACGTTTTGGTTCCCTTTTGTAGGTTTCCACTATCGCTTTTAAAACCTTCAGCCATTTATGCTGATTGAAATAAGTCCCGCCATAAATTGGCCTACCGTCAGGAAGTAAAATACAATTTAACGGCCAACCACCTTGCACACCCATAAGATTTAATGCAGACATGTACAACTGGTCTACATCAGGTCGTTCTTCTCGATCAACCTTGATGTTTACAAAGTTGGCATTCATAAATCGGGCGACATGCTCACTTTCAAAACTCTCTTTTTCCATAACATGACACCAGTGACATGAGGAGTAGCCAATACTTACAATTACCAATCTATTTAAAGATTGAGCATGTCCAAAAATTTCATTACTCCAAGGCTGCCAATGCACGGGGTTTTGCGCGTGCTGCAAAAGGTATAATGAAGTTTCATCTCCTAGTTTATTCTCTTTCATCGATGATGTTTGTATAAAAACTATATTTGTTTATCAAAGGTTTTTGAATGAGGGAATACAAACCAATAAATGTACTTTTTTTTCTTTTATTGACCTGTGTAATCCTGCTTCCTCTCGTCTATTTTGCGCCAAGTAATGGTTACTTAATTTTTGGTCAGCGTTTTAAGTTCTTAACTTGGGAAAAGCTACTAGCGCCAAAAGAACAAGAAAAACTAGACCTCAATTTCTTGGAAGAGGTAGTTGTTTCTGATATTAATGATGAGTCATTTGATACCCAGCTTGATTCAACACAAAACGAACTAGGACTTCCAACAAAGAGTACAGTTCTTGCAGTGGCAAGTCAAACGCAGCTCGAACAAAATGAAGAAGCCAAAAAAAATCTAAACGCATTTTTTTCTGAGCTCAAAAATACGACCCAAAAAAAAGAAAAAATTTCAGTTTTTCACTACGGAGATTCTCAAATTGAAGGGGATCGAATGACTGCATTTATCCGCCAAAGACTTCAAAGTCAATTTGGTGGCGCGGGACCTGGATTAATTCCCGCAATAAACGTATACAGCACAATCTCTTTTGGACAAGAACATTCTGAAAACTTTGAGCGAAAAATCATCTTCGGAAAAGAAAAGTTGAGTACAAAAAAATATGGAGCAATGCTATCTGCCGCTACCTTTAAAATAGATAGTATGGCGCATAAAAATGGAACACCAACTCAAGCTTGGATTGAGCTAACCCCATCAAAAAAAGGTTATACTCGTTGCAAGGCATTCTCGAATGTGAATTTATTCTACACCGATTGCATCGACACATGTACCTTAGACATTTATGAAAATGATGTACTGATTCAACAAGACTCGTTACTTACTGATGGCAAGACACATAAGCTTTCGATAAAGTTTGATAAAACACCTGAGAGACTAAAATTGGTTTTTAATTCCAAGATAAGCCCTACGATCAATGGGATTTCATTAGAAGGTGATGTAGGTATACAAATGAATAATGTTGCAATGAGAGGTTCCTCAGGAACCCAATTCTCTTCTGTAGACTACGAAAGTATATCCTACATGCATAAAGAGCTAAATACGAAATTGGTGATTTTACAATTTGGGGGTAACTCAATTCCATTTTTTAAGGATAGCAGTGCCGTGAGGTCATATGCAAAAAGACTAAAAAGACAAATCAAATTCATGAAAAAGTGTACCCCAAACGCTGCAATAATCGTTATTGGACCAAGTGATATGTCGCAAATGCAGGAGGGAATCTATGAAACTTTTCATTTCATACCTTATTGCATTGAACAAATGCGCAAAGAAACCCTTTCCGTTGGAGGCTCATATTGGGATTTATACAGTGCGATGGGTGGAAAAGATTCAATGTACGCATGGGTAGAAAACAAACTCGCAGGTCAAGACTATGTGCATTTTACAACAAAAGGTGCAAAAAAAGCATCTCAAATGTTTTACGATGCATTCATTGACGCCTATAACACTTGGGATCAAAAGATAAAAACGAAACAAGATACATCTATTGCAAATGAGTAAATGGTTGCTAAATTTTTGTATGTTCGCATCCGTCTCATTCATGTCTCGGGCACAGGAACCAATTGATTCATCCTCCATTTCACTTATTCAAACCGTAAGCATTGACTCTAATGCCGTCAATCAATTTCCATTTATTCAATTTGAGAAAAACGTATTTGAATTTCCTTCGGCTCAGAATAAAAACTGGGATCAACTATATGAAAGTTTAGATTCTATGATTGAACTCAAAGATAGAAAGTTAAATTTCTATCACATTGGAGGCTCCCATATTCAAGCAGATATTTACACACACGATTTCAGAAGCTTCCTACAAAAGAATTGGCCTGGTTTAACCGGTCATCGCGGATTGGTTTTTCCATTTAATTTGGCAAATACAAATAATCCGAGTAATTACCGCTTTACCTCTTCAAACAGCTGGAGTGGTTATCGAAGTGTCATTCATAGACCAAAATTTCTTCACTACGGAATAACCGGCGCCGCAATTTCCTGCTCAGACTCCTTAATTGATTTAAATTTTATATATCGGAAAACACGAGTAAGTCCACCTATTGCGGCATTAAGAATTTACCACAATAGTGGTGTGATACCTTTTGAATTCAATTTTGGAACAAATGAGCTCCTAATTGAATCCGTGAGACGTTGTGCAGAGATGGGTTATACTGAAATTCAATTTACGGACCCTATTGATTCACTTGATATTCAATTTGTAAGAACAAGTAAAACGCCATATCGCCTCGACTTGTACGGATTTGAGTTGATGAATACCCTTCCAGGAATATCCTATAACTCAATTGGAATAAATGGTGCTGGCTTATACACCTATTTAGATAATGAATTTTTCTTAAGAGATTTAAAGCAAACCCCTCCCGATTTCTTTGCTTTCTCTGTAGGAACAAATGATGGGTTCATGCCCTTTGAAAAATTTGACCCCAACGTCTATAAAAATAATCTCGAAGCGATGATCAAAATTGTTCTAGAAGCAAATCCCAATTGTGCAATTTTACTGACTGTCCCAAACGACTGCTATTATAAAAGACGTTATCCAAATAAAAACACAGAAAGACAAAGAAAAGTGATTCATGAGTTGGCCAAAAAATACAATACGGGTGTATGGGATTTTTATGGTTTCATGGGAGGTTTAGGGTCCTCATATACATGGAGAAACGCAAACCTCATGCGTGGTGACTTAATTCACTTCACAAAAGAGGGGTATCACCTAAAAGGAGAGTTGTACATTGACGCTTTTTTGAAGTATTTGAACCAAAAAGAATGTGAATTAGAAAATGTAAATTTTTAAAATGGAAAGGCTGCTACAACTATTTTCTTTCAATGAGGCCCAACCCCTGATTTTTACGCAACTAGATTTTTGGGTATTCTTTCTAATCGTCATGTCTATTTTCAGCTTCATACATAAGTATAAGCTCACAAGAAGCATCTTTCTATTTGTAGTCAGTCTATTTTTCTATTTTAAGACCTCCGGCCTTCTTGTTTTTCTTTTAGGCTCAAGTATCATCATAAATTATTTCATTGGTCGCGGACTTGGAAATACAAATTCAACCAATAAGAAAAAAGTTTTCGTAACGCTTTCTGTACTATTTAACTTGCTAACGCTGGGCTATTTCAAATATGCCTACTTCTTTACCGATTCGTTCAATGAGATGTTCCATACCAATTATGAGGTCTTCAATGTCTTTGCACAAATGGCAAATACATTTATGGGAGCTGGTTCATTTGCTGATAATATAGTCCTACCCGTCGGGGTATCGTTTTTCACATTTCAAAGTATAAGCTATGTAGTGGACATTTACAGAAAAGAAGTTGGCCCCGTGAGTAACTTTTTTGATTACGCCTTTTTTGTGAGTTTTTTCCCTCAACTTGTGGCAGGTCCAATCGTAAGAGCAAGAGATTTTATACCACAAATAAGACAACCTTTTCGGCTGAATCACAACGATTTTAGTTGGGCAATCATTCAAATTGTGAAAGGTATTTTAAAGAAAGTAATCCTTGCAGACTACATTGCCATTCATTTTATTGATAAGGTGGTTGATGCACCCGAAGCTTTTCCAGGTTTCATTAGCATTTTGGCAATGTGGGGATACTCTCTACAAATTTACGGTGACTTTTCTGGATATACTGACATTGCAATAGGTGTATCACGTCTAATGGGTTTTAAACTGTTGGAGAATTTTAATTCCCCCTACAAGGCCGTAAGCGTCGCTGATTTTTGGAGACGCTGGCATAAATCATTGGGCTCCTGGCTCAGAGATTACTTATATATCCCTTTGGGCGGAAATAGAGGAGGTGGAGTAGGTACTTACATTTCTACACTTGTCATATTGGTCTTTCTAGTTTTCATTACACAATGGTATTGGCTCGTATTTATTTACTTAGGATTGATGCTACTTTACCTTCTTTTTTCGCTGCTCTTTGTCAACTTTAAAAAATACATCCATCGGGATTTAAATTTATTAATTACAATGGTTTTAGGTGGATTATGGCATGGAGCGAGTGAAAACTTTGTCATTTGGGGAGCAATGAATGGCATCGCTTTAATTCTATACAACCATTGGAAAAAAATTAGCCCATATGAGACATCACAAAAATGGGGTGTGCGCATTTGGAGGATCTTCCTGACCTTTAATTTCATCACCTTTACAAGAATTTGGTTTAGATTAGAGAAAGATGGAGCCCCAGCGGAAATGCTTCGTCAAATATGGCATAATTTCGAGCTCAACCAGCAATCAATATCGATTTTATTAGATGGTTTTGATACGGCACTACTGATTATGCTCATTGGTTATATTTTACATTGGCTTCCTGGAAAAACAAAACTTTTTGGAGAAAAAGTTTTCACTAAATTACCGATGTACCTCCAATCTATTGTTGTTGCCATAATCCTCGTTATCGTATACCAAGCCTTCTCCGATACCTTCAAGCCGTTTGTATATTTTCAATTTTAAAGAATAAAAACGGCCTTTTACTTGACAAACGTGGGTTTCATGTTGTATCTTCGCTGTCTTTAAATTAACAACGCTAAATCCCCAACTATGAGCAAGATGAAATTATCGGAGTTTAACTTCGATCTTCCGGAAGAATTAATTGCAAAATACCCGAGTGAAAATAGGGATGAATCTCGATTAATGGTTGTGCATAAGGACACAGGGGAAATTGAGCACAAACAGTTTAAAAATATTATCGATTATTTCGACGAAGGGGATGTCATGGTGATGAACAATACCCGAGTATTTCCAGCAAGAATGTATGGAAATAAAGAAAAGACCGGTGCTAAGATTGAAGTTTTCTTACTCAGAGAGCTCAATAGAGACAGTCTGCTCTGGGATGTCCTTGTTGACCCAGCAAGAAAAATCAGAATTGGAAACAAATTATACTTTGGAGAAGACGACTCTCTTGTTGCGGAGGTAATCGATAACACGACTTCTAGGGGAAGAACGTTGAGGTTTCTATTTGATGGACCTTATGAAGACTTCAAAGCAAAAATTACCGAACTTGGAGAAACGCCACTTCCAAAATATATTAAACGAGATGTGGAACCTTCTGACGAAGAAAGATACCAAACAATTTTTGCGAAAGAAGAGGGGGCCGTTGCTGCACCAACTGCAGGACTGCATTTTTCAAGACAACTACTAAAAAGATTAGAGCTCAAAGGAATTGAATTTTCTGAAATAACCCTACATGTTGGACTTGGAACCTTTAGACCTGTTGAGGTAGAAGATTTAACCAAGCATAAAATGGACTCTGAGCAAGCAATCATTACTGAGAAGGCAGCGGAAATTGTAAACACGGCAAAAAGAGCAAAACGGAAAGTATGTGCTGTCGGAACAACCTCAATGCGCACCATAGAAACAGCTGTAACAACAGATGGCTATCTTAAACCATACGAAGGATGGACCAATAAATTCATTTTTCCTCCTTACGAATTTAGCATTGCAAACTGTCTGATTACAAATTTCCATACGCCGTTGTCCACCTTATTGATGATGATATCCGCCTTTTGTGGACATGAGCTGATGCAAAAAACCTATGCGGAAGCAATCAAAGAAAAGTATCGTTTCTACTCATACGGTGATGCGATGCTGATCATCTGATTTTTTGTCAAACTACCCTCAAAAGGTTAATCTACAACTACAATAAAGTTGGATTTTTTCCCCTTGCCTAAAAGGAGGTATTTATTGTTGATTAAGTTGCTTTCATTTAGTTCAAAAGAGTCCGTAACTTTTTCCTTATTCACAGATATAGAATTCGCCTTGAGTGCCCTTCTGGCCTCCCCATTAGAGGGGAGAAAGCCAGTTTTCGATGCCAAAACGTCAACAATAGACAGGCCTGCTTGAAGTTCCTTTCTTGAAAGGGGAGCTTGTGGAACACCTTTGAAAACCTCCAAAAATTCTTCAGAAGACAAGCGTAATAAGTCCTCTTGTGTTGATTTTCCAAAAAGAATTTTAGATGCGTTGACTGCCTGCTCATAAGCTTCATTTCCGTGAACACGTTTGGTAATGTCCTCTGCCAATAACTTTTGAAGGTTTCTCATATGTGGTGCAGCATCATGCTCAACTTGCATCTGATTAATTTCCTCTTGGGTAAATAGTGTAAATATTTTTATGAAGTTTTTAGCATCCGCATCTGAGGTATTTAACCAGTACTGATAAAATGCATAGGGGGAGGTCTTCTCTCGATCGAGCCAAACATTTCCACTTTCAGTTTTACCGAACTTTGTTCCATCCGCTTTTTTAATGAGTGGTGTGGTAACGGCAAAAGCCGTCCCACCCGACTTCCTTCGTATGAGCTCTGTCCCAGTAACAATATTTCCCCATTGGTCTGAACCACCCAACTGAACAATACAGTTTTTGTACTGATTTAGATGATAAAAATCATAGCCTTGTACCAACTGATAAGTAAACTCCGTAAAAGACATACCTGACTCTAATCTAGATTTCACTGAATCCTTGGCCATCATATAATTCACAGGAATGTGCTTTCCAACATCCCTTATAAACTCTAAAAAATTCATGGATTTAAACCAATCATAATTATTTACGATTTCTGCAGAATTAGCTCCCTCAAAACTTAAAAATTTCTCTAGTTGCCTTTTTACACCTTTGATGTTTTCTGAGATTGTTTGCTCATCTAAAAGATTCCTTTCTTGAGATTTCCCCGAAGGATCACCCACCATTCCTGTAGCACCACCAATAAGGGCAATAGGCGAATGACCTGCACGCTGAAAATGCACCAACGTCATGATCTGAACTAAACTTCCGATATGAAGGGAATCTGAGGTTGGATCAAAACCAATATAACCAGATACTGGTCCTTTTAATAAGGCTTCCTCGGTTCCTGGCATAATATCGTGAATCATACCTCTCCACTTAAGCTCTTGGATAAAATTCATATTATTTTGTTAAATCTTTAAAGACTGAAGAAAGTGATTTTTGCTCCAGTTGTAGGGTGAGAATTACAAGGTTATTTTCTTGACTGAACATAGAAACATATGGCCTTAAATCTTCTGTTTCTGAATATAACATCCAACCCTCTTCCTTGGCCTCTACTTTTGTAACATATTTTATTTTTGAAAGCTGAGATTTAGTTACAGGCCCTTGAAACTCAACAAAAACAGATTTTAAACCTGATTTCGCGTTTAGTCTATTTGTGGGCGTATCCGCAACTATTTCACCTTTTGATAAAATAACGACTCTATCACATATGGCCTCCGCCTCCTGCATTATATGAGTAGACAGCATCAATGTTTTTTCCTTTCCGATACGCTTGATGAGCTCCCTAATTTCAATAAGCTGATTTGGATCTAGGCCTGATGTTGGTTCATCTAAAATTAGAACCTCTGGATTATGAATCATTGCTTGAGCCAAGCCTACCCGCTGTCGATAACCCTTGGATAAGGCTCCAATTTGCTTGTTTTGTTCTAATCCCAAACCCACGGAATGGATCATTTCCTTTACCCTTTCATTCCTATTAGATACTTTATAAATTCGGGCGACGAAATCCAAATATTCGCGAACATACATGTCCAGATATAGAGGATTATTCTCTGGAAGATAACCTATCTTTTTTTTGGGATTCAGTTGGTCTGTACCTACCGGCATACCTGAAATAAGAATTTCACCGGAACTCGGGGGAATATATCCCGTGATCATCTTCATGGTCGTACTTTTGCCTGCCCCGTTCGGGCCTAAAAATCCAACAATTTCCCCAGATTTCACAGAAAAGCTTATACCCTTAACAGCAGCCTGGTCCCCATAATATTTAAATACGTTTTTGACTTCAATAGACATGAGTAAGCGAAATTAATGATTTTTATTAATCCATTGTAGGGCGAGGAATAGGAAGCGAGAATAAGGCCATAAAGAAGGCAAACATAGTTATTCCGGTTTGGGTTTCAAGCGTATCTTCGAAGAGAAAGCTTACAATCATTAATGTCCAAAAAATAAAACCACTCAAGTTATAATTCTGAACTTGAATTCGGCCGGAGATAAAAACCAAATACAAAAAAATCAACAAACCAAGGACACCAAAGGTAATAGCACTGGTTAAAAATGTATTGTGTGCACGAATTTGATTTTTCTTTGAAAGTTTCGTCTTTAAAGCTTTGTATTCTTTGGCAAAAGCCCTTTTCAAATCGCCCGTGCCTATCCCAAGAATAGGTGCCTTTTTGAAGATAGAAAACCCTACCTTCCATGCTTCAAATCGTTGTAATAACGAATGGCCATTTGGGTCAGACCTATGACTTAGTTGATACCGAAGCCCTTCGATACGTCCCAAAATTCCACCTTTCATTTCTGTGTAATGTGCCATACCTTTTTCAATGGCCAGAACCTCTTGAATACTCAAACTATCGATACCAGCGGCATTATTTGGGTACTTTTTTGATAGTAAAAAACGAGCTAAGGTATACTTTATATCCTGATTTCTACGGTCTTTCCCATCGTAGTCAATTTTGGATCTCTTTTCCCATGCCTCCTCAACTCCCGGCACATTCACAATGGGTAACCTTTCACTCGTCATATTGGATTTTAATCCGACGTAAACAAGGGAGCAAACCAATAATCCAGAAGCCAAAAGGAACGTCAAAGAAAGGAACTTTCTGTGCGACAATAAAGGATAAATGATAACTGCCAATATCATCGCAACGAAGCATATGATTCCAGTTAAAACTTGACTTGAGAAGGTGTAAAACAAAAGCCATAATGAGATCAATAAAAAAACCAATCTTAACCGCTTGTTATCCAAGCTTAAATCATAAAGTAAAGGAATTGAAAAAATAACCATTATCGCATAACGAATATGAGAGTTGAACAACGACATATCTCTTGCATCAGTGAAGTTAAATTCATCGCCATAAAAATGATATACAACGTAATTAATGATACTTATGATCAAAACAGTAAGAATGAATAAACCAATTAAAAATTTATAACTTTTTCTTAAAACCAAAGGACGGGCAATTATAATAAGGGGCACTGCGACTAGGGTTGCTTTACTTTTAAGATCATTCAGGCCATAAACAAAATCTTCTGACCACAGCATTCCTATTACATGTAAAACATAAAAAATTAATGCTGCAACAAAAAAACGATTGTTCTTTAGGTTCGTGTAATACTCCTTATAGTGACCCTCAACAATCAAGTGAAGAAGCCCCAATAAAATACCCATTGACATTAAAAACTTGCTACAAACGATGCCCACAACAAAAAGGCACAAAATGAACAAGTGAACATAGTAATGGATAAGTGATGAGGAAATTCTTTTCATTTACTCAATAACTATAGCTTAAGTATATTATTGTAAGTATCTATGTCTAGTAAAAGCTCTTTTGCTTTAATAACGTCTAAATCAAATCTAAAACCATGCACGCTTGCCCCTCTCTGGAAATAATATCTTGAAATTATTTCACTCTCAATCCATCTAGAAATTTCCGGCTGAATTGAAATGAGTTCTTTTTCTAAATCTGCCGAAACTAATTCTGAAATCTCTTTATATGCCGAAGCTATTACCTCTGAATAACCCTCTGCATCAGTAATCTCCTTGAGCTCTTTCAATTTAATTTCAGAGGCTGTTTCGAAGGTGAACTTTTCATTTTCTAAGACAAATTCAATAAAAGCTCGGTAATCCTCATCCTTCAATTTAAACAAGTCAGGGCTGGAAATCGAGTCATGGGTATTTGCAAAAACTGTTGCAAAGTCAAAAACCACATCCTCCATGAGTAATAAAGAACTCAATCTTCCTAACTTTTCTTGTTTCACCTCAATGTCAGGGAAAATACCTCTTCCATCAATTACATCCCTTCCATTCCTAGTTTTGAATGTGGTAAGCAGGGTATCCGATATTTCAGATGGTTTATCTTTAGCTCCTTTTTCATAATATTCTAGTCTTTGAACACATCTGCCCGATGGTGTATAATATTTAGAAATCGTTAGTTTTAGCTTGGATCCGTATTTCAAGTCGTAAGTTCGTTGTACCAATCCTTTCCCATAACTTTGACCACCAACAACTATTGCACGATCCAAATCTTGTAGGCTCCCTGCAACGATTTCGCTTGCTGAGGCACTTCTTTCATTAATTAAAACGACCAATCTCATCTCTGGAAAAATAGGCTTCTCTCTAGTTTTGTAGGCTCTATTCTCCTCCTTCAAACGCCCCTTTGTCGAAACAATAAGTTGTCCTTTAGGAACAAAAAGATTAACAATCCTAATAGCTTCCATGAGCAAACCTCCTCCATTATCCCGAAGATCGAGAATGGCAGTCTCCATTCCTTTACCTTTAAGTTCGTCAAAAGCTTGTTTTACGCTGTTAAATGCAGTTTGAGAAAAACTTGAAAGCTTAACGTATCCAATCTTGTCAGAGAGCATTCCTGTATAAGGAAGATCGGGAAGTTTTATTTCCTCCCTTGTTACCTTAAATGTTTTAAGTCCGGCACTAGGTCGATTAATTACAACTTCAATTGTTGTTCCTCGTGGGCCTTTTAAAAAAGAAGAAACATCATCAGATGACTTTCCAACCATCGATACACCATCAATAGACACGATCTTATCCCCTGCTTTGAGACCAGATTTACAGGCAGGACTATTTTCATAAGGCTGAACAATACACGTATGTTCTTTCATTTTACGAATCAAAGCTCCGATTCCTCCATATTGACCTGTAGCCATTAAACGGTAATCTTCCATGTTAGATTCGTGGTAAAAAACAGTGTAGGGGTCAAGTTTCTTAAGCATTTCATCAATAGCGACTTTCGAAATATACCCTGTTGCGGGTTCATCAACATAGTATAAATCTAGGTATTCGTGTACTTGATCCATTAATTCAAGATTCTTTAATATTTCAAACCTTCTTGATTGTGCTGCGGAAATTAAGGGAATCAAATACAGCAATGAAAGACATACAACTATTCTACAACTCATTTTTATTATTGAATTTTTTTAAGCGCCTCTAATAAACTATGCTCAAGTTCCTTAAACGGCAGTATTGTTCTAAAACTATATAAAATTGCGACATAAAGGAAAGTCCCATTATTGTTGCTTGATAGACTTTCTTTATTCTTTCTAACTATTTCCCGAATACACCTTTTTAAATAATTACGGTCCACTGCTCTTTTGAAATTTTTCTTAGGCACAGATATTAATAATTTAAATGGTACCGACTTCTGCATTTCAGTCTGATGATAAAGAATAATATACGGATGCGACTTTATTCTCTTTCCTTTCGAGAATAAGGTATCAATATCTCCTTTATGGGTTAGTCTAAGATTCTTTGGAAATGAATGATCCATCAAATTAATAATCCTCAAATTGTTAAATTACTCTACCTCTTCAAAATCATCAAATTCATCCTGACTCTGACCAGATTTAACTGAAGTCAGCTTACTAATTATGTATTGAAAGGAATTAATTGTCTTGGTTAAAATATTGAGAAGAAAGAAGAAGCCTATTACTTTAAATATAAAACCAATAATCGCTGTTGACTCAATATCAATAATACTCTCTTTAAACCACCTTGCAATGGCATTATTGGCAAAATTTGGCTCAAAAACTAAAAAGCCAAACGTCAAAAAGGATAGTGCTATCAATATGACCTCATACCGGGCATTGAATTGTACTTTTGGTGACTGAACACCCATTCTTGAAAATAAAGCATTGGTGTTTTGATTCTTTTGAAATTTCCCTAAGAAATAGAGAAATAAAATAACAAATACGGGTATTAATGAATACTCATTAATTACGGTAGTTTCATTTTCTCCCGTAGCGAAAAGAAAAATGACATTTACTAAAAAAAGATATTTGATCGCTTTGATTAAATAGTTGTGCAGAGTCCCCGTTACTCGACCTGATGTCATTATTTTAAATCCGAAGTCAATAAAAAACCAAATAAAGCTGTAAATAGCAAAGAAAACTCCTAATTGAAACGTAAGTTTAAAAATATCCATGTGTGCTTGTTACAAACAACTATTATTGCCCATGTAAAGGTAGCACTTATAACGTTATATGAAATATTACACCACGATAATGAATGGTAAGTACAAATCTTTTGTTATTTCAAAATTTTGATCACCGTTCTCCGATTTATGGCATGGCTTTCTTCGGTACACTCACCACATTTAATCTGCAACTCAGACTCGCCTTTGTAGGTTCCAGATATATTATCAAATTTAAATCCTTGTGAAATGAGAAAGTCTCTTGTTCTAGCCATTCTTTTTTCGGACAGCCAGATATTGTAACTTTCACTCGCTCTTTTATCGCAATGAGATTCTATTAAAACCTTCTTTTTATGTTTATTTTGAATTCCCTCACAAAAAGAAATCATCTCCTTCTTGTTTTCTAAGTTATGATAACTGGAATTTAAATCAAAATATATAATCGTTTGCAGAGTGGAAATCTCGGCTACAGGTTCAATGATGGGCTCAATTACCGGATCAATAATTTCATCTGGTTCATTAATTTCAACGGTTACATTAGCAATTTGCCCAATCGCGTCCTTAACTTCAACCTCATAAATCCCTTTTATCAATTCTTTGGGGTCTTCTTCTTTGAAGCCGTTAGACCAAATATAGCTGTATGGAGGAACTCCACCCTGAGGTGTTAAATCAATTGAACCATCAGTGCCATTATAAGTGGACACATCGAAACCTACAGCAGATGCCATAAGAGTAGGCGGTGGCAAGAAGGTAGAATAGTAGATATCACTTCTTTCACTATCTCTATTACTTGACCAATAAAAAAATCCATCAGAAATCGTGAAATAAGCATCAAATTTAGAGGAGTTGATTTGTGGGCCTATATTAACCGGAGAGGACCAATCAGTCCAGGAGCTAGAATTACGAACCGCATAAAAAATATCTGCATCACCTTGTCCACCTTGACCATTGGTGGAAAAAAACAATGTATCATTCTCCTTCGATAAAAAAGGAGAAATTTCAAAACCAGGGGAATTGATTTTTGACCCCAAGTGTAGTGGCCTAGACCATTTATCGTTTTCTTTAATACTGACGTAAAGATCCTCCTCACCGATGGATTCTGGACCTGCAAAGGAAATGATAATTGCATCACCTGTCTTGTTTACATGAAAGCCATAAAAATCTCCTTCAATATCCAAGCCAGGAATAAAAATCTCTTTCGGAGAACCCCAAGTATCTCCTTTTTTCTTTGCGTAAGAAATCCCTTTTTTCATGTCTTTCCTTCCATCATATGAATTTAGCAAGTATACAATTGTCTCGTCATTATTGAAACCAACTATTGTATTGTTATACTTATTATTTAAGTCTTTAAAGTCTTCTCCTTTGGTATAATTTTCCTTACCATCCCATTGGCTCTGCCAAATATCTTGGTCATATACACCACCTACAGACTCTGGATGATTCACTCTTGTGTAGTAGAGCTTAGAGTTTTCTTTAGAGAAAATTGGAAAGAGTTCATCTGCCTCAGAATTAACCTCACTACCTAATCTATGTGGTTCTTCAATATCCATATATTGAGCTCGAGTGGTAAAACCAACTAAAAGAGCACTTATCAAAAAATAAAAACGCATGTTTTTCATATTATTACCTCCCTAGCATTAAACCTAATGTAAGCTCATGGCCTCCAGAAGAAAAATTATTAAATCGAGACAAAGAATAATCATAGGAATAACCTACTTTGAATCGCTCACTAATGTTCATACCTGCCATTACAATCATAGCGTCAGTATGACGGTACCCTAGCGTCAACCATACCCACTTCTTATATTCAAACTGGACGTTCCCATCGACTGATAAAGGAGCCGGATTCATATACTTTAGCAGAAAACCTGGAGTAATTGAAAGATTTTCTCCAATTGGTATTCTGTACCCACCAATTAAATTGAAATGAATCTGAGGGTTGAAATTGGCAGTTCCTTGTCCGAACTGCACAAGGTCACGCGTCAATTGTTCTGCTGAAAGTCCAAGAAAGAACTTTTGAGAATACATGTACAATCCAGCACCCATGTCCATTAAAAATTTATTAGACTGATTTTGTGTGAAATTATCATAGGTATTGTCGATATAAGGATTTTGTCCTGGTGCCAAAACGTTCAAAACTTGAGCTTGGTCGGCAAAAAATGTATTATTGGATAGACCCGTCTTGAAGCCGAAAGAAAGGTTTACTTTTTTTGTCATTGGAATGTGTAATGCATACGTACCTGAAAAGGACATTTTTCGAAATGCACCATATTGATCAGCTAAAAGTTGCCCACCAAAAGTATGTTTAAGCTTTCCAGTATGAATTTCAGGATTTTCAACGACACCAGAACTCGTTCGTATTCCTGGGTTGTAAAACTTTGGCTTAAACCTTACTGGCACAGAAAAAGCAAAATAAGATGTTCGAGGTGCATCCTGTATACCTAACCATTGCCACCTTCCGGAAAGTGTGAGATCAATAAAGTCATAAACCCCAGCTGCCGCAGGATTAACCATGAATTGATTTCGCTGATATTGGGAATATTGAGGTGTCTGTTGAGCACAAATAAAAGTGCTCATAAATAAACTTAGTATAATAATTGAGTATTTCATAGATCGTTATTTTATAATCGTAACAATTCCGTTAGTTTTTTCAGTTGTATTGTCGTTGTAT
>CAJWAO010000006.1 GCA_913020765.1 uncultured Flavobacteriales bacterium
TTTTTATCTGTTTTAATCACCGGTGAGTTCAAGAAAATTTGAAAATCTGGTGTTTCGTTACTTGCCACAATAATACGTTCCATATCCGAGGCAACTTGTTCAACAGAATTAGTTTCTGAGGACAATTCTAAAATCGCTTTCGCATATCGGATTGCTGACTTCGTTGATTTCATGATTAATTCATATTAATATCTGATGCCAAGTTATTGGCTAAAGCTTTTTGCTTTTCATCAGATGACAATTCGTTTCTAACGACTTTTTCAGCGATTTCCAATGAAAGCGCCGCAACGTGAGTTTTAAGCTCTGCCATAGCCGCTGCTTTCTCGGAACGAATCGAATCTCGAGCAGCATCTACAATTTTCTGTGCTTCTTCTTTTGATTTCTCTTTGGCAGCTTCTATCATCGAATTTGATGTCTCCTTGGCATCTTTCAATATTTCGTCTCGCTCAACTTTTGCCGCTTTTAAAATCTTATCATTTTCTGCTTTCAAGGATTTCATCTCCTCTCTTGTTTTCTCAGCAAGCGCCAATGCCTCAGCAATACTATCTCCTCTCTCATTCACAGCTGCCAATATTGGCTTCCATGCAAACTTCGCCAACAAAAATAACAGAGAACAGAAAACAAGCCCTGTCCAAAATAACAATCCAAAATCTGGTAATACTAAATCCATTTCTTTTAATTTTAATTTTAAAAATTCTGCTGCTACCAACCGTAGCAGCAGAATTCATTCTAATTACTACGCAGGGTTACCTCCTAAAAGGCCAATTACAACACCGAATAATGCTACACCCTCAATCAAGGCTGCCGCAATAAGCATTGTTGTTGTAATTTTACCTGAAGCTTCAGGGTTACGTGCGATACCCTCAACGGCTTTACCACCGATTTGTCCGATACCTATACCTGCTCCCAAAACTGCAAGTCCTGCTCCAATTGCTGCTATACTTCCGTACATACTATATAGAATTTAAAAATTACTAATTAATGGTGTGCCTCTTCAACAGCAGCACCGATAAATAAAGCCGATAACATCGCAAATAAATACGCTTGAAGAGCGGCTACCAAAAGTTCCAAAATCGAAATAAACAAAGCCATAGGAACAGACAATGCGCCCCATGCTACGTTTTTGTTTATAAAGATGATGGAAATCAATGCAAGAATGATGATGTGACCTGCCGTGATATTGGCGAACAAACGAATCATTAAGGCAAATGGTTTTGTGAAAATCCCAACGATTTCAATAGGAATCATAATGGGCAGTAAGAGTTTTGGTACCCCTGGGGGAGCAAAGATGTGACCCCAATAATTTTTATTACCATTTACTAAAATGATCACTAAGGTTAACGCGGCCAAAAAGAATGTAACTGATATATTTCCGGTAAGATTTGCACTTCCAGGAAATATTGGAATCATCCCCAATAAATTATTGATCCAGATGAAGAAGAAAATAGTCAATAAAAATGGAACGAATTTCTTATACTTTTTTTCATTAATATTTGCTTTGGCAATATCATCCTGAACAAACAGGATAATAGGCTCCATAAATTTGGCAATTCCTTTTGGTGCAACAGCACCGTTTGTTTTATAAAATTTCGCACATGAAAACATGATGATAAAAACCAAAAATGACCCGATAAATAGCGAGGTCACATTTTTTGTAATGGATAAATCCATTGGTTTAATGTTGCCATGCACATGGCCATTCTCAAAATGGAGTTTCCCATGCTCATCTAGCTCATAAATCTTTTCATGAAACATACCGAAACCCTCTGCCGGACCAACGCCTTTGTAATAATGATTTTCACCGTCATGAACCAACTCTCCATGATACAAGTTCGATGAAGAAAAGGTCTCAATTCCTTCTTTTGTTTTTAATATAATTGGTAAATAAATAGATGTGCCGCCGTGCTCTGGACCCCACAAATGCCATTCATGGGCATCTTTAACGTGATGCATGATCATCTCGCTTACATCAAATTCTTTTTCATCATGACCTTCTTTATCATGCTCATTCACCGGGGAGGCAAAAGAAG
Organism: uncultured Flavobacteriales bacterium; assembly: GCA_913020765.1. GTDB lineage: Bacteria > Bacteroidota > Bacteroidia > Flavobacteriales_D > Crocinitomicaceae > UBA952. Next base: position 2,031 of record CAJWAO010000006.1, read on the forward strand.
TCATTGAGAAAGCGAGTGCTACTAAAATATAGGATATTGCTTTTTTCACGTCAAAAATATCTTTTCAAAAATTTTGGGGCAAAGGTAACTAAACTTTTAAAAGAAACAATACAATATTCTAAGAATTCTCATGCCAAAATCAACCTGAAAATATTTGAAATTTAAAAAAATTAAATGCAGGCCTGAGACAACTCATGATAGGCGATGCGTATTCAATTCAAAGTTCGAATTTACAGCTGAAGCCGAACATTAAAAACGTCAAAAGATTAAACTAATTTATTTGCAATATTTTTTGCTTTTAAAATACAATCACTTACTGAAATGCCTTGGTAAAAATTACCCAAAATATAAAGGCCAGGGTTTTGCGCTTCAAAAACTTTGATCGCGGCACTCAATTTTTCCTGATTCATATCATATTGAGGAATCCCTTTTTTCCAGCGAAAATGCTTTTTAAAAGTCACCTCTCCTTGGTGGCAAATCAGCTGTTCAAGCTCTCTTAAAATAATTGTTTCAAGCTGTTCTATCGGAAGATCGCAAAGTTCCTTTTGTCGCTCTCCTCCAACCAACACTGTAAAGAGCTCTGAGTCTGTCGGAGCGACATTCTCGAAAGTTCTACTGCTAAACAGTATACCTAAATAATTCTTTTGATCAGATGGCTTTGTAAGTACACCAAAGCCAGGAGCCTGATTCATAACATGGTCTTTTTTAAAACCAAAGTGAAAGACATCGACAGGAGTGTATCGAACCTCATTAAGTACATTATTTAATTGCTTATTGGAGAATAACTTGTTCAACGAATAGGAGGGAACAGCACATATAATCTTTTTACAGAAAATAGTCCCAGATTGAGTTGATACTTTATACCCACTTTGACTTTTCTCAACCTTTTCAACCGCTACATTTAAATGAATTCTATCTTTTAAAGGTTCAGCAATTTTCTGAATCATTTGGGAGAGTCCCATAGGAAGATTAAATGACCTCATTTGATTGTCTTTTCGCTTTTGCCTAAAAAGCCCAAGAAGAACACTGCCGTATGTTTGTTCAAGGTTCCATAAAATTTTGAGGCTATGTTTTGCACTCATCTTTTTTGTATTACCTGCATATATCCCTGTAATAAATGGTTCGATAAGTTGGTCGTGAAAATCTTTCCCAAAACGTTTTACAATAAAATTATAAACAGTCGCATTTTCTTTGTGCTTAGAAATAAACGGTTCAAATAAAATCCTGAATTTGCCTTTTACCGAAAGTAAAGGAGAGTATATAAATTTCTTGAATGAGGTTGGGATTAGCTCAAGTTCATTTTCGTGAAGAACATATCTGTTTTTATTGCTACTCTCAGAAGGGAAGATTATACTTTTCCACAAATCACAATCTTTTAAAAGCTCAATAATTGCATCATTATTGAGTAAAACAGTGTTGGGTCCATTTTCACAAATAAAATCACTTTTATTTTCCGTTTGAATAATCCCCCCAACATTATTCGAGGCCTCCAAAACCAAAAAATCTTTTGATTGCTTGGACAAAAAATGAGCTGAGCTCAGTCCACAAATACCAGAACCGATTATTATCGTATCGACACGCTGTTCCATTTAAAAATTTTGAGCATTACCATCAGAGCTATAAACACAAATACCACTCCTACGTTCATTTAACAAAAATACAGTTTAATGTTCATGGTTCCTTATCTTGTTTTCTCGGTATATTGATATTGATATTGTTTTAAAGTACCTTCATCCTATGAAAATTATCTTCATTCTTTTTTTCAGCCTACCAATTGTGCTCTTCAGTCAATATAAATTGCTTTCCACAGAGGGGCAATATCAAGGGGACAAGCTATTTATAAAAAACCCCAAGCAAGTCGATGGATTCGGATATTGCATCATAAAGGTCACTGTAAATGGGGACGTTCTTCCGGCATCTATTCAATCTCCCAACTTCGAGGTCGATTTTAGTCTATTTAATCTGGAGACAGGTGCAGATGTTTTTGTGGTTATAGAACACTTCGAAGGATGTACACCGCGATTTTTAAACCCTGAAATTTTATTACCAGAAAGCACATTTATACTTAATGAAATTAAAATGCGAGATAATACATTTCTAGAATGGTCGACCACAAACGAAATTGGGATTTTAGACTATGACATTGAACAATACAAATGGAATCACTGGGTAAGCGTGGGTCAAGTCAGAGGAAAGGGCCGTGAAACAATGAACAAATACTCATTTAAAGTACCACTGCATTCGGGTATAAATAAATTTCGGGTGACACAAACAGATAACTCTGGAAAAAAACGCATTTCTGAGGAAGTCATACAAGAATCGAAGATCCAAGAATTTTCGATGACACCAACAAGTGTTAGGGACGATATTTTCTTTTACTCTGGAGGAAAGAAAGAAAAAACCCGTTACGAAGTATATGATGCCTTTGGAAACCTCTTAAAGGTTGGGTTTGCAGACCACGTAGATTGCAGAAATATTGTGAATGGTATCTACTACATTAATTATGACAACAAAAATGAAAAGTTCTTAAAAGCCAGCGAATGATAAAAAAAATTGAACACTTGGGGATCGCAGTAAAGTCCATTGAGGCATCGCTTCCAATTTTTGAAAAGCTCCTTGGTAAAAAAATGTATAAAACTGAAATTGTACATTCTGAGTCGGTTAAAACTGCCTTTATCGAGCTAGGTGAATCAAAAATAGAGTTACTCGAGGCAACAGATCCGAGCTCTTCCATCGCGAAGTTTTTAGAAAAAAATAGAGAAGGGTTTCATCATCTAGCAATAGATGTAGAAAACATTGAAGCGGAAATCACACGTTTAACCCAGGAGGGATTTACACTTATACACCAATCACCCAAGGCAGGTGCGGATAACAAAAAAATTGCTTTTCTACATCCAAAATCGACCAATGGAATGCTTATAGAACTTTGTGAGGAGCTTGTTTAATCTGCATATTCATTATTTTCAAGACGCTCCATTACAACTTTAAGGTTTTCTTTCTTCTTTTTCCTACGCGCGGCAATAGATGTTTTGGTGAAAAATTTATGATTTTTCAGAAAATCCACTTGAATCTCATCCCAAGCTCGATCACTATCAATTTTACCCATCCCTCTAAGTTCTAGTCTCAATCGGTTAGAAATCTCCTCGAAGTCATCACGCCCTAAATAATCAAGGTCAGCGTCACAAATGATTTCTTGCAGCTTGTTAATTGGTCTATGAGGGATTTCCGTTACATGAATAAGCTCAACTATGGTTTTAATGTGCCTTTCGGTGTAGCCGTATTTTGGCAACCACTCTGCGGCCATTGCTGCTCCGATACTTTCATTGTTTTCATACTGTTTTACAAAACCTGCATCGTGCAGAATTGCTGCAGTTTTTAATAGGAATAACCCTTCATCAGTAACTCCCTCTGAAAGTGCAATTCGCTCAACAGCTTGCACAACATCAATAGAATGGTTTACTGAATGATAAAGTAATTTATCGGAAAGTCCAGCTTTTAAATAATCTAAAACGAAATGCTGGGTTTTATAATATTTTATGGGGCTAAAATGATGGAGTTCCACAATTTCACTGAATTTATCATTTGGAAAGAGCCCCTCTCCTTTTTCAGAAAGTTCTGGCTTGATTTTCAATACAACATAAGTATCCACCTCTATGCCGCCTTTTATTTTCACTTTACCTTTCGGGATACACTCAAAATAGGGTTCAATAAAAGTGAAAGTCGTACCTGAAATCGTCACCTCCCCGGGTGCGCCAAATTTTTCCATCTGCTGGGCTTGATTTACCGTTGGCCCCCAGATATCGTAAGCCAGCTTTAAATCTCCAATTATACCTGCGATAACTGGACCTGTATGAATACCTAAGCGTATTTCCCAGTAATCACTATGGTTAGCAATTGCATCGAACTTTAGCTTGGACATGTAATCCTGAATTTGTAATGCAGCAATACAGGCATTCATCGGATTAATTGAATTATCAATCGGTATTCCTCCAGCGCACATGTATGCATCACCTATTGTTTTTATTTTTTCAAGATCATTGTTCTGGATAAGTTCATCAAACCTTCTAAATAAAATATCCAAACGCTTCACAAGTCTACTTGGCCTCATTCTTCGGGAAATGTTTGTAAAACCAACAACATCAGTAAACATTACCGTTACCTTATCAAAAGCATTCGCCTCTACCTTTCCATTTACCTTGAGCTCTCTTACAACCTCCTCCGGAAGAGCATTTGCCAACCAGCGTTCAGCGTTGTCCTTTTCAATTTGTAAAAGTTCCTGTTGTCTTACGACATTATTTTTTTCCGCCTCAAGTAACTTACTTTGTTCTTCTATCCTTGTTTTTTGATTACTGATTTCTCTAGTTCTTTCAGAGACTTTAAGCTCTAACTTTATCTGCTCTCTTCGCTCGGATTCAATACGACGCTTAAAAAATAAAAATGCGAGAATTGAAATAATTAAGGCCGCGATGGTCCAAAACCACCAAGTACCCCAATATGGAGGTAAGATGGATATCTCCAAACTTTTGGGATTCTTGCTCCAAGAACCTTCTCCAAGTCTCGCATAAATTTTTAATTGATATTTTCCTGGAGATAAAGAATTAAAAGTGATTTCACGGTCCTTTTCAATGAACCTTTCGCTAGATTGAGACCCTATAAGTTCATATTTAAATTGTGTTAGTTCAGGATTAGACAAATCGCTAGATTGAAATCGGATAGTGAAGCTTCGATCAGTATAAGGCAACTCTATTAAGGAGGTTTTTGATATAGGTTTTTTTAAGGGTGATCCTTCTTGACCTGGTTTGAGCCAACCCCCATTCAATTTAAATTTGGTAATAATTACCTCCTGTTCTATATTTTCAATATTCAATTCATCTGGCCTAAAAACATTGTAACCATATATCGAACCAAAAAATAGTTCTCCGTTAGAGGAATTGAAAAAAGCATTTGAGTTAAACTCATTGCTCACAAGACCATTCACTTCTAGGTAAGACTTAACCTCTGCATTTAATGGATTGTATGAAGCTATACCCTTGTTTGTACTAATCCATATCCGCTTACCATCATTTAATACACCGTATATGGTATTGTTTGGGATACCAAATTTTTTATCAATTTTTTTAACTTCTCCCGAGTCAAAATTTACATACAGCATGCCCGACCCAGACGTACCCACATATAAATTGCCTTTTTCATCGTCACAAATAGCCATGGCATAATCCTGAGTTACTTTTATAATCTCCTTATTTATTGGATGAGGATGAATCATGTAATTCCCAGACTCGTTCTTGGTAAGTATATTGATTCCTCCGGCGGTTGTAGCGAACCAAACCCTGCCCTTTCGGTCCTTATATATCACCCGACAGCTTCCTGGAGAAAGAGATTCCTGAGGCCGATTTATATTGTGTTCAAAGCGCACAGAATTACCCGTTTTTATATTGTATAAAAACGCCGCAGCTTTAGTAGCCAAAAGGTAATTATCTTCATCTAGACACTCTATACCGTACAACCGATTGTACTTAGATAAAATGATTGGGTTCACATAATTTAAGCGAGTATAATCGAAGGATTGATCGCCATATATTTCCAATTTAAAAAGTCCATCCTCAAATCCTGCCAAAACTGTATTTGAATCAATTGCACAAGACGATAGAACCTTATAACTCGCTTCATTTTTATTCAAACGATTAAAATGTTCGAAGATGCCTGTCCTTCTGTCAAGTCGTGACATTCCTATGTCAGTACCTACAAATAAATAATCTCCACTTTTGTCCTCTGTGAAGGTCCAAACATTTGGAGAAGGCAAACTCTTTTTAGGATTCGCACCGGGACCGACACCTATAAAGCCAGAATATTTGGGATCAAAACTAGAAATCCCCCTGTCACTTCCAATCCATAATTTCTTATTCTTGTCTTCGAAAAGCACATTCAATTCATTGTACATTAGCGCACTCTTTTGGAACATATCTTGTGTGCTATTGATTAAATCTCCAAGTTCGTCTATGGTGTATAAACCATTGGCGGCTGAAGCAAAAAACCACTGGCCCTGGGATAGGCATACATTTTTTACTTGAATATTCTGAAGCTCAGGATAATTTTGAAATTCTCGGAGTAGACAATGGGATTTTATATCTAATTGGAATACGCCCACATTTGAGCCCACATAAATCTTACTATCTGAGGCAATAGTGATATTTAAGATTTCAAAATCATCGAAACCTAAAACATCTGTCCTCACCTTCTTTAGAGTATTAGAAGGAAAATTATATATAAATAATTCATCCGCACTGGTATGAATTATTAGACTATTTTCAAAGTATGTTGCAGAATTTATTTCGCGAGTACTATTCCCCCATGTAAGAGTTTCGAAATTATTGTTATCCCTATCAAACCTATATACTCCTTGATTTAAGGTTGCAATCCACAGGTCGTCTCCTTTACCAATAGAAATCGATGAGATGTCTAGGTTTTTTTTATTGCTGGGTGTGTAGGTTTGAAATTCCTCCTTTAGTGGACTATAAGCTGTGAGTCCGTTGTGGGTTCCAAACCATAACTTACCATCCTTTGTTTTGGCGGAGCTTGTAATAAAAGGATTGTTAATACCATCTTCCTCATCTGAATTGAAGATTTCAAATTTATCGCCGTCAAACCTGTTCAAACCATCCTGGGTACCTATCCACAAAGCGCTATTATCGTCTTGGACAATCGTATTTACAACACTTTGAGAAAGACCATCATTAATTGTATAATTATTGAATCTATATACGGATTGTGCAACTGTAAAACAGGGGATGAAGGCAATGAGAAATACAAGTTTTTTCACTCGTTTTAAAAACTATTGCTCCGCAGAGTCATTTACATTATTGGCTTGAATTAAAGAGTTCTCCATATCTCGGTCAAACATATACATCCCTCCTGAATCGGTTCCGATTAGGTTTAGCTTATCTAAGATTGTTCGCGCCAAAGCTTCCTCCTCGAGCTGCTCTGAAACATACCATTGAACAAAGTTATGGGTCGTGTAATCCTTTTCCTGAAGACAGATATCTACCAAATTATTTATACTCGCGGTGACACCAATTTCATGTTGTAGTAGTGCTTCAAAAACACTTTTCAGATTCTTAAACTCGTGCGGTGGTTTTTCCAATTGAGGGACCTCAGCCCTTCCACCTCGCTCATTGACAAATTTCACCAACTTAAGCATATGAAAGCGTTCTTCGTCGGAATGTGTATACATAAAGTTTGCCGTTCCGTTTAGACCGTTTGACTCCGCCCATGAGGCCATTGACAGGTAGTATTGAGAGGATGACGCTTCCTTTTTGATTTGGTCATTTAATGCGGCTTCTACTCTTTTGTTCATTTTCATTTTTTTTATTTGTTGCAATACAACAAATGATGTTCCTAAAAGTTAGGAATTAAAATTTAAAAAACCATGATATTAGCGGTAATGGAAACGTAATGTTATCACCAGAATCCCATACCGATACTCCCGCAACCGCAATTTGAAAAGCTCGATTTTCATTTTTCTGAAAACGCATTCCAGGCATTAAATATAATGCTGCAAATGTTTCTGAGACTAACTGATTTTCAGTTACACTAATAATCAATGGAGAGTTGTTGCCACCCTCATAATTCCTATCAATGTCAGACCTTTCAACCTCACCAAACGCAAACATAGAATCGAAGAATATACTTGCACTACTGGTTATTTGGAAAATTCCTGCAACAGAAATAATCGGCGATTTCAAAAGATCATCATTGGCTTGAAAAGGTATATTAGGATAATTATAGTCTACATAATCTGTACCATCCGCACTCGTATAAATGGTCGAATCTCCGATATAAACTCCCGGTGTCTCCTGCGAAGTACCTGGACGAATGTATCCAAATCCAGCGGAAAAACTAATATTATTTTTTCGATTGCCGTAGGTAAATGTACCCCAATGCAAACCACCAAATCCTTTGAAACCGTTTAAGTAGCCCGTTGTTCCAAACATTGAGGCAATGGAAAAATTAACTTTCTTATTTGATGTGGGTATGGTATATTTTCCAACAGCAACTAATGGACTACCGATCCAAGTAGACATGACACCTATGTTCAAATGGTCATTTACCGCAAAATGAGCCTCAGGCCCAAATAGATTCACCATAGCATAATGGTCATTTCGTTTGATAGGTAATGCATTATTGGTAAATGCATATCTGGTTGAAAAGGGACTTTCCTCAAGTAGCTCTCCATTTTTTATTTCATCCTGGTTTTCGATCAGGGTTATTCTTTTAACCTCTGACTTAGGAATATAGATCTTACCTATTGTTTCAGTTTCAATAAGTAGTTCCCTTGCATCATCACTTAGGATAATGGCAATATACTTTGTACCATCATTTTTTTCTATTAAACGCAACGTTGAATCTGATGCCTTAACTTGAGCATGTATTTGAAAAGAAACTGAAATTAAAACGATAGCAAAAATAGAGACGATGAAATTTTTCATACACTAAAAATTTAGTTTGCTAAGTTACAATATAATTTCTGTGAACCCGCAAAGAAAGAGATGTTAAAACTTCGTATGGAATTGTATCCAACTGAGCAGAAAACGCTGAAATAGATTGATTTTTGCCTATTATCTCAACTACGGCGCCCTCTCTAATATTTAATCCAGTAACATCGACCATTGCCATATCCATACAAATATTTCCAACAGTTTTACAGCTTTTACTATCTATAAAAACAGTCCCTTTACCATTACCTAGAGAGCGACGAAAGCCATCGGCATAACCTACTGGAACAATAGCAATGGTCATCTCTTTTTTTACTATAAACTCCCTATTGTAACCAACCGTATCCCCTTTATTCAAATGCTTAATTTGCGTGACTTCACTCAGCCATTCAATCACCGGATAAAGCTTCTTTTCCATCTTTAAATTATGATTAATGCCGTAAACAATTAATCCCATACGAACCATATCCAAAGATGCTCGGGGATGGGATATTATAGCTGCAGAATTGGCTATATGTTTGATAAATGGATATGAAATATGCTTCCTTAACGTTGCACATGAGTCTTTGAATACATTTAACTGATGATCCGTAAAAGATGCGTCTAATTGATTATCCGATTCAGCGAAATGGGAATAAACACCCTTTAAATGAAGCTCTGGTTGAGAATTGAGAATGTCTATAAAGTTGGATATTTCAGAAGGCTTTATCCCCAAACGATTCATGCCAGTGTCTATTTTAAGATGTATAGGGAAACCCATTCTTTTTTTCAGAATTAAGATACTGACAAAGGTGTCAAGCAATTGTAAAGAGAAAATTGCTGGTTCTAATCCATACTCTATACAATCATGAAAATCATCAGCACTAGGACTCATTACTAAAATAGGGCATTTGACTCCGTAGTTCCTGAGTTGTACACCTTCATCTGTATAGGCCACACCCAAATAATCAATGCCTAATTCCTCTAAAAATAAAGCAGTTCTTTTCATTCCCGTACCGTAAGCATTTGCTTTTACCATTACCAGGCTTTTCGTTTGCTTAGGCAAAATATCTTTTAAGGAATGAATATTTTTCCGCAGTGCACTCAAGTTGACATTAATTTTGGTTCTGTGCTGCTTCACCTTCAAAAGATGTGCGATCTTATTCATAGACGATTCTGCATTACCTTTCACCAAAACAACAGCGTCATTCAAATCCGATGCCGGTAGATTTAATTCATTAGAAAAGTGACATGTCAATGGGGCATAACGTTCGAGTAAGGACTCAATTTCATCCTTTGGAAGCATCACCTCTTTAGGCAATAACAACACCCGATTCTTAGATTTTGCAATTGACCTTTGATATTGCAAAGCTGCGTCCAAAGACTCTATATCCAAACTGTAGGTGTCATTGATTACGAGAGAATTATGAATCCCATCAAAGGTTTCAAGACGCATTGCAAGATCTGAAAATCGAATATCCTTAGGTATGTCAATCCCAAAATAGTCTGCCACACCCATGGCCATTATAGCATTTTCTTCTTTTATTTTATCTTGAAAACCTAATGCTGTGAGTGATGATTGAAAGCCCGATGATGACAGCTTAATCACGCCCTTATTTCCTGAAAAAAAGTCATCCGTCTTTGTTTCAGGCTGGAAAACTGAGATAGCGCCTTTCATAAAATTTAAATACTCTTTCTTTTTCCCATTTTTTTCTGAAAAGTTTTCGTCAAACTTTCCTCCGATAGAACCAACTATAACATGCGTAGGCGCGAGTATTTCATTGAATAATTCGCCTTCGTTTGGAAGAGATATAGAAAGTTCAAAAAGCCCGATGTCTGCGCTTGAATGAAGACCTAAAATAGAAAGAGCGAGACCTAATTTAGAGTTATAGCTCTTGGGAGATTTGACAAGCTTGTATTTTCGCTTTAATAGGGAACCAAGCCACTCTTTAATTGTTGTTTTGCCGTGGGTGCCAATAACCGCAACAATTGGGATGTTGAAATTTCTTCTATGCCACTTTGCAAGGGTCATTAGAGCCTTTAAAGGATCCTTTACTTTCAAATAAATGGCATCAGAATGAACGCTATCAGGAAGCTGAGAAACCACAAAAAAACGAACACCTTTTTGATAGGCCTCTTCAACAAATAAGACCCCATTGCGGTATTTTCCAGCTAATGCAAAAAATATCTTCCCCTGCCCCTTAACAATGGTTCTGGTGTCATAAACCACTTCATTGAAAATGAATGCGTCATCTTGAGGACTGCTATCGAGTTCAAGAAGTTTACGAAGCTGACCTATTGAAAGCTGTAAATTCACGATGAGGATTTGTTAAAACATGATCTGCAAAGCGGACGGTATTCCTCAACTGCGCCGAGCATTACCTGATCAGTATCAGCGACTAGACGATTTGAAAATTGAGCAAGGTTACCACAAGATACACAGATTGCATGAACCTTTGAAACATATTCTGCTGATGCAAGCAGCGCAGGCATTGGACCAAAAGGAGTCCCTGTATAATCCATATCCAAACCTGCAAGGATTACTCTAATCCCGCGTCCAGCGAGCTCAGATGCAACCTCCACAAGCTGTTCATCAAAAAACTGCGCCTCGTCTATGGCAACAACTTTTTGCTTGTCGACATGACCTAATATCTCTTTAGAATTAGCAACGAGCATAGCATTGAATTCCGTACCTCTGTGGCTAACGACATTTTTATTACTATACCGCACATCTACCGAAGGCTTAAATAATATTAAATCTTGCTTTGCGAACTCTGCACGTCGCAACCTTCGTATAAGCTCCTCTGTTTTTCCAGAGAACATCGAGCCACAAATAACTTCAATCCACCCGTTAGATCTATTTTGTATCGGAAATTGCTCTAAAAACATAGGCACTAATTTTATCCATTTAGGTACTTCTCAAGAAGTATATCTTTCATTCCTAAAATAGGGAACAAGATAAGAACTTTTAGATTAATAAAGACCTTGTCTTTCCCCAAAAAGAGAGACTAATTCAGTAAATTAGACGAAATAAGTTTTGAATTAAAGAATGAAGATTTACCTACCTATTCTGTGCCTTTTATGCACCATTCAGTTGAATGCTCAGCTAGATTTTGACCACAAAAAATTTACAAAAGTAATGTGCTCACCAGAGTTTCATGGGAGAGGTTACGTTAATGGAGGAGATTCAATTGCTGCAGCATATATAGCAAGTAACTATGCAGAAATTGGAATAGCTCCTGTCTCTGGGTCGTATTACCAAACTTTCGACTTTGGTGTGAACACTTTCCCGAGTCAATGTAATGTTTTGTTTTCAGGAAAAATGCTCGTACCTGGAAAAGATTATATTGCTACAGCATCCTCTTCAGGCACTTGCGCTCAGCAACCTTGTACTCCTCAAACATATTATTCAAAATTCATTTCTGGGGAAGCATTCTTAGAAACTATCCGAAAAGGCGATTTACAGGGTTTTAATTTAAAAGAAAGACAGATTTTAATTGTAAAAAACGAAGGTCCCTCCGTTGAAATTAGGAGGCAAATCAATTATTTTATAGGTCAATATGCCGAATATAAACCAATCATTGAACTTGTAAATAAAAAATTCACTTGGTCTGTTAGTTCAATGAGACAGGGTTCGCTTCATCTCAAGATACAATCCTCTGCCATTCCAAATCAAACAGATGGCTCTGAGATACAAATCAATATTCATAATCGATTTCTTGACAGTCACATATCGCGGAATGTGGTAGGAATGATTGAATCACGTAAAAAAGCAAAATCAACCATTATGCTGACCGCACATTACGACCATTTAGGTCGCCTAGGCGCAGAGACTTTTTTTCCTGGAGGAAATGATAATGCGAGTGGTGTTGCAATGATGCTTTCCGTGGCAGAAAGATTTAAAGACAAACCCTTAAGAAATACCAATGTTTTGGTTGTTGCATTCGCTGGTGAAGAAATCGGATTATTGGGGTCAAAATATCTTTCTGAGCACCCAATTATTCCATTAAATAAAATCAAATTTCAGCTCAATATGGATATTATGGGAAGTGGAGAAAAAGGCATCACTGCAGTCAATGGAAAGGTGTTTAAAAAAGAATTTAAAATACTTCAAAAAATGAATAAAAGGCACAAGGCAGTTTCCATAGTGAAACCACGTGGGAAATCAGCAAATTCAGACCACCATTATTTTACCGAAAAAGGCGTGCCGGGATTTTTTATTTACACTATGGGGTATAATCAAAATTACCATGATATATATGATACCTATGATGCCCTCACCTTTTCCTCGTTCGAAAGGCTTTCAGTCCTATTCGAGGAATTTATTCGTCATCTATGATTTTCCCGACTGTGCAAGCGCAACAGTTTGAATGATTAAAAGTACAATACAGAGCCCTAAGGCATGTATAACTTGTATCCAAGCCGCATTATTCATGACCAAAACCAGTTCAAAAGTCAAAAAAGCTAGAAACTGCATAACTGTCATAATCATAAAATTCACGACAAATCTTTTCGGGTTGTTCTGTACCCCAATATGTACAAAGAACCAAGAAAGGGTAAACAGAATCATCAAGAAAATCGAATTCAAAGCATTATCAGACTTAGAGATACTCGGTAAGAAAATTTGTGTTAGCAGAGAAGCACTAAGAATGGATAAATAAATGAATAATAAGCCTTTAAATCTTTTGCGAATCATCGTGCTTATTGATTTTGATGACCTCTCTTATGACAAGCACTAGAGAACCTATTACACCAGACAAAGAAAAGGCGACAGTGAACCATGGCGTTGACATTTCGTTACGTTCGTCTAAAACCATACCCCCCCAAGTGAAAAGATAAATGATTAAGCCCATTTGAATACCTAAGGACGAAAACTTAACATATTTGTTAACTTTTCTCTTGAGCGAAGGCTGCTTATTCTTCATTTAACTCTAATTGGGATACTTCCCTCATATCGGGCAACGCAGAAGACATTTTACACGTCCCTTCGAAGAACGAACCTTCTTCGATCTTTAACTTAAGCGTTTCAATATTTCCATGAATTCTTGAGGTTTCTTTTAAAGTAAGTAAATCTTCGACTTTTAACTCTCCATCAATTTTACCATGAATCTCACAAGTTAAGCAATTTAAATTCCCCTTGACGCGACCTGAACTGCCGATAGTCACCATTCCTTTACAAGATATATTGCCATGAATTTCTCCTTCAATATGAATGTTGTTGTCCGTGACAATGTCACCCAACAGTTTCGTTCCATCAATAATTAAATTCGTTGTTTGTGTATCTGAATTTGCCATAGTTGTATTTTCTATTTCCTTACGCTTAAACATTGTACAATTTAATAAAAATCATCAAAAAATGATTTGTACTCATCTAATTTTGAAGTTTCAATCAGCAATTTCAAATTGGTTTTACCAATCGAGTATATTTTATTGTTTTGAAACTCCTCCAAATACTCGTATCCAGCTTTGTATGAGTTAATGTAGTCTTGTGCCGACTTCGAATTACCAAACTCCTTAACCACTACAAAGGGATCTTTTTTTGCGGTTTTACTAATACTCTCTTTAAGAGACTTAGACTTATGCATTTTTCGATTGAAAGACTTAACTCCTGATTTCAAATCTTCAATTTCCTCATCCTCTTCGTCGACAAAAATAATGACAAAGTGTTTTTCAGAAAATGCCCTCTTGTAAATATAATTTGGCTCAAAGGAAATTTCCACATTTTCAGAATATCCATTCTTCAAAATGTCCAATAGATCTTTGGCAACCTCAGCTTGTGGGGTTCCCGGTTTCTCCTCAATTACTCTATTTATCAATGGTTCCAATAAAGATTTATCCTCCGTAATTTGGCCCATTGCAAAAACATGTAAAAGAAGATACTCTGCCCGGAAAGCATTGGTCAGGTCTTCATCAATAACCTTCAGAGATGCCGAGGCCACCTCATTATATTTACCTGCAAAGTATAACTCCGCCATTTCAATATAGGCTTCTTCATTGAGTTTTTCTGACTCTTTTTGTTTGATATAAAAATCGGGATCCTTCAAATATTTCGCTGCATCCGACTTAGGATAGTATTCTAATATATGGTCGATAAAGACTTGCTTTTTTCCAGATGATTCATTGATTTTATAAAGCTGAAAGGCAGAAGAAAGATCAGTAAGGTTACGTTTGTTTTTTGCAAGAACACGCTCAAATTGAACCTGTGCAAGCTCATTTTCATTTAGAATTTCTTTGTAAAGAACCCCGCTCGTGTAAAGCGCCTCAAATAAACGAAGTTCCGAAGCAGCAAATGCACTATCTGTCAATGGTATATTTTTTCTTAGATTATCTATGGTTAGAGAGTCCGAATCGGTATCTTCAGTGAGTAAAGAGTCGATTGCTGTAGAGTCGGATTGCGTACTTATTTCGAAGCTCATTTTTTCACTTCTTCGCCAATGGTCCTCGTTCTCTCGAGTCGTGCCCCAAATTTTCCGGAACTCTTCGAAACCTTGCTCACGTAATTTAGGATTGCTAAAAACAGATTTACTCGAATTGGCATTGGAATTTGCATTACTCTGTTCTTGAAGGGCAAGAAGTTTAGCTGCCTCACGCTCTTTGCGCTCCTGTGCCTCTCTTTTTAATTGCTTTAAGGTTTCCTTGAGGAATCTTTCGCGATCTTTCTCAGACATAAGTGCGATTCGCTCAACACTATCCTCAAAATTTACAGTTTCAATGGCCACAACTAAATCAGAAAGTTTGGCAGCTTTTTCTATTACAAGTGCTCCATTTGGATATCCCTCGGGGATGAAACGAGCACAAGAATCATAATATTTCTGGGCAGAAACATAATTTCGATCTGCATAACTTATATCACCTAGTTTTTCATATGCCATCGCTTTTTGCCGTGCATTACCATTCGAATAAAATGCACATTCTGTGAGATATGTAATTCCCATTTCTTTTTCTCCACGGTTCAACTCTAGATTTGCCATGGCAAAATAAATCTGATCCTTGTACTGTGCATTTTTAGCATCCTTCAGCATTCTTTTTAGATCTTTACTCAGACGCTCACCACCTCCGCAAATTGCGCGATTCAATCGGGCATTGAATGCTATATCAAATGGAGCTGTCGATTTCAGTGCTTTGGAAAAATAATACGCCGCAGAATCAAGTTGATTGCTCTGCTGATAAAGTTGACCTAGAATGAAATTCAATCTAGTCTTCTCTTTTGACGTTGGGCATTTTAGAATTGCCGATTTCAAACCCATTATTGCCTCAGGATATTCATTTCTTTTAATGGCTAGATCGGCATAAGCTTTATAAATATCAAACTGCAGACTTTTGCTCATCTCGGGAAGTATTTCTTCATCCGTCGGCTTTTTATTCACAAAAGGTATGTAGTCTTTGAATGTCTTTTTTCTTTGCGCTTTAGAAATTCCGTTAAGTTCATCAAGTGTCAGCTTCGCATCAGCATAAGACCTTTGCTCAATATGAATCTTAGCCATCCACAATTGAGCAACATAGAAGGAAGGATCTTTAACAAATAAGCGTTTTACAAATTGAAAGTTTTTTAATGACTTCTCATACGCTCGCTTATAATAAAGCGCTCTCCCAATTGTGATCCAATTCTCGTCTATCCATTTGTTGTGCTCGACATCTTTGTAGTACATATCCTCAGTACTGGGCATACTGTGATTTTTAATAACCTCTGAACATTTAACAACTGCTGTATCAATTGCAGGATGCATTGCTTTTGCCTCTTCCTCATCTGGTAGAGGGTTAACATCTATGATTGAATAGAAATCGTCTTTATTGGAATTGTAAAAACTTCTCAATGCCTGGTCCAAAAGTTCATTTGCATTGAAATAGCCGTTATACTTCGCTGTTGTTGAATGATAAGTCCGATTCAAAAATGCATTGTTCTCTGTCGAACAAGAAGAAAACAACAAAAAAACCAATAATAAAACGTATAAACCTGATTTCATGAGAGCGAATGTCTTACTATAACTTGTTTTAATGGACTTTAGTATATCAAATAACGATTTCTATGCGATGTTTGTAAAAACTTGTTGAATATCGTCGTCATCCTCAATCTTATCCAACATTTTCTCAATCTCAACAAGCTGCTCTTCGGAGAATTCTACCGGTGAAGTTGCATATCTTTTGAGTCCGGATTTTTGAACAGAAATCTCCATATCCTCTAGACTCTTTGAAATTGTACCAAAAGCGGTGTAATCACCATAAATAAATAGTGTCTGTTCTTGAACCTCAAGTTCCTCTACACCAGCATCTATCAAGTTAAGTTCAAGCTCCTCAAGGTCCATTCCATCCGTCATTTCTATTTCAAAAACACTTTTTCTTTGAAACATATATTCCAATGAACCTGTCGGGACAATGCCACCGCCCGCTTTATTAAAGTAGGATTTAACATTAGCTACCGTTCTCGTGGAGTTATCAGTTGCGCATTCTACAAAAACGAGTACTCCATGTGGACCTTTACCTTCATAATTGATTTCCGAAAACAGGTCTGTATCTTTTTGAACAGAACGAGATATTGCCGCCTCAATATTGTCTTTTGGCATATTTTCGGACTTGGCATTTTGAATGGCGGTACGAAGCTTAGCATTCGTGGTTGGATCAATTCCTCCCTCTTTGGCAGCCATTGTAATTGCTTTTCCAAGCTTTGGAAAAATCTTGGACATTTTATCCCATCTCTTTTCTTTTGCTGCTCGGCGATATTCAAATGCTCTTCCCATGTTTTGCTTTTGACAAAAATAGGGAATTGCCTGTGTTTGGTCAAATTAGGAAGCTTGAAATGCCTCTAAGATTTCTTCTATGTAATTAAGCACGGATTCCCTGCCAAATTTTGACTGAGAGGAGGTAACGAAAATAGGAGGAAGCTCATCCCAAAATTTCAACAACTCTTTTCGATAACCCACTAAATTTTTTTGTAAAGCGGAGCTGGAGAGTTTATCAGTTTTCGTGAAAACCAGAGAGAATGGAATCCCCTTACCACCACACCAATTCATGAATTCAATATCGATTTTTTGAGGAGGATGCCGGGCATCAATCAATACAAATGTCGTCATTAGGCTCTTCCTGTGCAGTAAGTATTCAGTGATAAACACCTCCCAGCTTTGTCGGCTTTTTTTTGATGCTTTTGCAAAGCCGTAACCTGGTAAATCAACCAAATACCAATCTTCATTGATCTCAAAGTGGTTAATGAGTTGGGTTTTTCCAGGGGTAGAAGAGGTTTTTGCCAATTTCCTTTTACCCACAATCATATTAATTAGGGAGGACTTGCCAACGTTCGATCTACCTATAAAAGCAAATTCAGGTCGTCCATCAGCGGGACACTTTTTAAATGTTGTATTTGAAACTAAAAAAGAGGCACTTTTTATATCCATAGTACAAAACTAAGATATATTGCTTTGAAGAGAACAATTAAACGCGTGGGTTGTTTCTATTTTGCGAAGCACTACCATAATGGCAGAATATAAAATTAAAGATCTCGAAAACCTTACAGGTATTAAGTCTCACACCATTCGTATTTGGGAAAAGAGATATAGTATTTTATCACCTGACAGGACAGATACCAAAATCAGAACATACTCAGATGATGAACTTACACATTTGCTTACGGTAAGTATGTTGAACCGTAATGGTATTAAAATATCCAAAATTGCTCAACTTGAGCAAGAAGATATGAACAAACTGCTTTGGGATATTAAGGTAAACAAGCAGCCTGAATACAGCATGGATAAATTGATTCTAGCCTTGGTTTCGCTTGATGAAGAGCTGTTTAAAGAAACTATGAATACGCTAATCGAAAAATATGGTCTAGAAAAAACTTTTGTAGACCACCTTATTCCATTTTTAGATCGAATCGGTATCATGTGGTTAATTGGCTCTATCAATCCTTCTCAAGAGCATTTTATGTCCAACTTGATAAGACAAAAAATAATTTCTGAAATAGACAAACAGCCTATTCCCAAACCCGATAGCAAGTCTATTCTTATGTATCTACCTGAGCATGAATGGCACGAGATTAGTCTTTTGTTCTATCAGTTCTTGTTGAGAGAAAAAGGAGTACATACCTCCTATTTGGGGCAAAGCCTACCTTATCCGTCATTACTGGAAAGTATTGATAAGTTAAAGCCAAATGCAATTCTCTCTTCATGGCTCACAGCAGTTGACAAAAAGTTCGTGGTCAATTACTTTAAACAGCTTAAAAAAGATCTTCCAGACCTAAAGGTCTTTGCTGGAGGAGCCCAAATTAAAGCGAACAGTAAGGACTTAGAGAAATACATCATCGAGGTACAAAATATTCCAGAGCTACTCGATCACTTGGATAAATAATTTACCAAGTACCTCTTCCATTAGAAAACAATATTTACAATTTTACCTGGAACAACGATTACTTTTTTGGGCGTCTTTCCGTCCAACCACCTCTTTGTCATCTCCATACGCTCCACCTCTCTTTGAACCTCTGCTCTGTCCAAAGACAGTGAAAGATTTGCTTTGAATCGCATTTTCCCGTTAAATGAAATAGGGTAGTCAAATGAGTCCTCGGTTAGATATTCTTGATTAAAAATTGGAAAATTAGATTCAAATAAACTTCCCTCCTTATTTCCGATTTTCATCCATAGTTCCTCACAAAAATGGGGTGCATAAGGCGCGAGTAAAATCAAGAATTTATCCAATACCTCCAAGTTATTGCATTTTTGCTCAGTAAATTCATTTACCGCAATCATGAAGGTAGATACACATGTATTTAAAGAATATCTGTCGAGATCATCCGTTACCTTTTTAATGGTTTTATGTAAGGTTTTAAGTGCTGCTTTCGGGACGTCTTGTCCTTCTCTTAAAATAGACACTCCTTCCGGACTACAATACAGCCTCCAGCATTTACGCAAAAAATTATGAACCCCGGAAATACCTTTCGTATCCCAGGGCTTGCTCTGCTCTATGGGTCCAAGAAACATTTCATAAAGCCGAAGTGTATCGGCTCCGTATTTTTGAATCAGATCATCTGGCGTTTGAACATTAAACTTGGATTTCGACATCTTTTCAACCTCATCACCACAGATGTAATCACCATTATCTTCCAATATGAAAGTTGCATTGGCATATTCCTTACGCCATTCTTTAAAGGCTTCAATATTAAGTTTGTTATTTTCAACCAATGAGATATCTACATGTATGGATTGAATTTCTTTACCATTTACTTTTCCTTTGGTCACGAAGGTATTGCTATCTGCAATACGGTATACAAAACTGCTTTTTCCAAGAATCATGCCTTGGTTTATGAGCTTTTGAAAAGGCTCGTCAAAAGTAATATACCCTTGATCAAATAGAAACTTTGTCCAAAACCGTGCGTATAATAAGTGGCCAGTGGCATGCTCCGCACCACCAATATACAAGTCAACTTGTTTCCAATATTCGGATTTGGATTTCGAAACAAATTCATTTTTATTCTTGGGATCCATGTATCTTAGAAAGTACCAAGAGCTGCCAGCCCATCCTGGCATCGTATTGAATTCCATCCTATCTCCCGAAAAATAATTCCATGAGGATTTTTCTGCCCGTGCCAATGGAGGCTCTCCATCTGGAGTAGGTAAATAACTGTCAATTTTGGGAAGCTCAATAGGTAAATATTGATCCTCAACAACACAAGGGAGCTCATCTTTATAGTATATTGGGAAGGGTTCGCCCCAGTATCTTTGACGAGAAAAAACAGCATCTCTAAGCCTGTAATTTGTTTTACCTTTTCCAAAACCTTTTGATTCTAATGTCTCGATGGATTTTTTTATACCCTCAGCTACAGAACAGCCATTTAAAAAGAAAGAATCCTTGAGTATTCCGGTTTTATCAGTATGTGCAGCCTCAGAAATATCAACATCTTGAAATATATTTTTAATGGGTATATCAAAATGACGTGCAAAATCATAATCTCTTTGATCTCCGCATGGAACAGCCATAACTGCACCCGTTCCATAAGTGGCAAGAACATAATCAGCGATCCATATTTGAATTTTATCACCACTTAAGGGGTGTATGGCAAATGCCCCTGTATTTTCACCAGTTATTGTCTTCACATCACTTTGACGATCACGTTCAGATTTTTTTACTGAAGCCTTTTGATACTTAGATACGGCCTCTTTATTTTTTTCTGTTGTAATATCTTTTACGTAAGGATGTTCTGGTGCTAATACCATAAAAGAAACACCAAATATAGTATCCGGTCGAGTGGTGAAAACCTCCAAAGGATTTTCATACCCCTCTATATCAAATAAAACAGAACTGCCAACTGATTTTCCAATCCAATTTCTCTGCTGCTCTTTGAGCGAATCTGTCCAGTCAATTTCGTTTAGTCCCTCAAGCAACCTTTCGGCATATGCTTTTATACGCATTGACCATTGACGCATCTTTTTCTGAACTACAGGGTGTCCTCCGCGCTCAGACTTTCCATTAATCACCTCGTCATTAGCAAGCACAGTGCCAAGATTAGGGCACCAATTTACCCAACTATCAGCAAGATAAGCCAAACGATAATTGTGTAAAATAGCCTCTTTTTTCTTTGAATCAAAAGACTTCCACTCCGCCGAGGTGAATTCAATTTCGCAATCATTAGACGCCTTAAGGTTGGTATTTCCATTTGCCTCAAATTCTTCTATCAAGACAGAAATACGTTCAGCTTTATTCGACTTTTCGTTATAATAACAATCAAAAAGTTGCTTAAATATCCATTGCGTCCACTTGTAATATTCTGGTGATGAAGTACGTACCTCTCTTTCCCAATCATATGAGAAGCCTAGTTGATCGAGCTGACTTCTATAGCGTTTGATATTCTCTTCTGTTGTAATCGCCGGGTGCTGTCCAGTTTGAATGGCATACTGCTCAGCTGGGAGTCCAAATGAATCATATCCCATAGGGTGAAGCACATTATATCCTTGTAGCTTTTTGTACCTAGCCAGTACATCTGAAGCTATATATCCCAGAGGGTGACCTACATGAAGCCCTGAGCCCGAAGGATAGGGAAACATATCCAAAACATAGTACTTTTCTTTAGCTGAATCCTCAGAAACCCGATAACTATTATTTGCCTGCCAAAATGAAACCCATTTAGATTCTATTTCCCTAAAGTTGTACTCCATAACGATTTTTAAGAGTGTAAAGATAGTTATTGTGATTCATGATATAAAGCTGTGAACTAAAGATTAAATTTTTCAGAGATAGCACATTTTTTTTGGCATAAAACTTGCATCAGTTGAAATAAAATAAAGAAATATACTTTCTTACTTTTTAATTTTTAACACTTACTTTTTCATAATTCAATGTTTTTTAACACAGACAGCCCGGAATTTCCGGGCTTTTTGTTTATTCCATTTTTAGAAGCAAAATAAAATAATACCGACAATTAAAAAGCAAGCATCTATCCAAACAAAAAAATAATCTTTATTTATTCTAGAATAGAAAAAAGTTAAGACGAGCATATAGCTAAAGCTCATTACCCAGGCCCACATAGATTCATCGTATACAATCACTGAATACGATATACCCAATATTGATAACATGCGAATTAAGTTTAATGAATTATTGGTACCCAAAAGTTGAGGAATTGTTTTCATCTCCTCAGGATCAAAATCAATATCTTTCATATCGGAAGGAATAAGGATGGCAAACAAAAGTAAAAGTCCTCCTAATGGAAATACCAAATTACCAAACAGCATGTATGGCATGATATGCAATAAAAATGACCAAATACCAAACACTAGGAATATTTTAAGGTATGGGATTTCTCGAAGACTATATCGGCGGATCCTGCATACGTATAAAATACAGATCGATACACAAATCGCACATAATAAATGAATCAGATATTGTTCTGAAAAATAACTTAGGTATAAATACATAGTACTGATAACAGAGCTAAAAGATAGCATGGCAACGGAAAGCTTATTAGACTTCAACCAAACTAAAACCCCATAAGGTAAATCACGTCTCCTCAGTTTCCAAAGACGATGGAAATTGTATATGCTCAGAATTCCAAATGCAAACATCAAAGCGTAATGGGTAGAATACGCATTCTCCTTATATAGAGCAGAAACATATACAAAGCTGAAAATCGCCAAATGAAGGTGAGAGCGAATTGCATATTCTATTACCTTGCTCATTTATGACGAATTAGGTTCAACTTTTAAATAGGATGCTACTTTACATTTCTTTTTATAAAGTTAGACATCTTTGAAAGATACAGACTAAATCGACAATAAATCATGAAAGTTCCAAAGACAATTTAATTACTACATTTAAACTGAATTTCATGTAAATATTTTCATAATGACAAACCTTTCTGTCGTCATCATTACTTTCAACGAAGAGAAGAATATCGCAAGGTGTTTAGGTTCAATTGAAAATATTGCAGACGATATTGTCGTTGTAGACTCCTTTTCACAAGATCGAACAGAACAAATTTGTTCGCAATTCAATGTGCGCTTTATCAAGCATAAATTCGAAGGGCACATAGAACAGAAAAATTGGGCAATACAGCAAGCAAAATACCCACATGTATTATCATTAGATGCGGACGAAGCACTTAACGAGCAGCTCAAGTCTCACGTGAAAAGAATAAAAGAAAACTGGGCTGCCGATGGCTATACAATGAACAGACTTACAAATTATTGTGGTCAATGGATCAAACATTGTGGATGGTATCCGGATAAAAAACTGCGGTTATGGGATACACGGCTCGGTAGCTGGGGAGGAACAAACCCTCATGATAAAGTAATAATGAAAAAGGGAACAACGATTTGTCATGTTGAACATGATATACTTCACTATTCATTTTACACCGTCGCGCAACATTTAAAACAGATTGATTTTTTCACCGACATCAGTGCACAAGCAGCATTTGAAAAAGGCGAAAAAAGTTCAACCTTTAAAATCATTTATAAATCAACCTTTAAATTTTTTAGAGACTATATTCTAAAGCTAGGTTTCCTTGATGGTTACTATGGATTCGTTGTTTGTAAAAATTCTGCCTTTGCCAAAAAAATGAAATATAAGAAGCTCAAAGAATTGAACAAAAGAGCTTATAAATGATCGTAAATAATTGCTCTTATTGAATGGAAACACTTTTCCAAATCGCTTCAATCTCTCGCAATGAATGTGTCCAGCTTGTAGTAGAAGGAGCATCAACGTAACCCGAAATACATAATAATTTATTCGTTTTGGGATGAACGAAATGAAATGACCAAAAAGCACCACCGGTTGTATGAATCGCTTTTCCCTTGAACACAAACATCCCACGCATTTCTACACCTGAAATACTACCATTAAAATTGGTACTCTTCGAAGCCTCTGGATAAACTAAATCCGTGTACTGCGTTCCCATATATAATCGAGATGTTTCGTGGGGAACATTGTATTTAAGCATCGTATCTCTCGCCTTAAGTAAGTTCGGTAGGGTCATTTGGGATGAATCAGTATAGGGATACTGATAAATCATTACTCCGGAATAAATTGCTCCAACATCTTGCTGTCCGCTTCCAACGAACTCAATAGGCCTTGATGCATTTGGAAGTTCTACTCGATAGAAATTAGGCTGAGAGGCCACAATATTTGCTCCGTCCGGAAGCTCAATATGAATTCCAAAATTTGCAGAAATCTTGTCATTGACATATGGACTCTGTTTTTCACGAAAATATTTTCGAATTCGATTCCATTCAGCTTGATCAAATAAATTATGTACCTCCTGTAAACTATCACTACACACTGCATAAAGTTGTTCCATACTTTTTGCTGTAATTTCTATAACGAGTTG
This sequence comes from uncultured Flavobacteriales bacterium, assembly GCA_913020765.1. Classification (GTDB taxonomy): domain Bacteria; phylum Bacteroidota; class Bacteroidia; order Flavobacteriales_D; family Crocinitomicaceae; genus UBA952. Next base: position 26,307 of record CAJWAO010000006.1, read on the forward strand.
TCGATTCGCCCAAACATCTTTTTTTGAAACAATTGAGGTACTCGACTTAGAAAGTGTTTTATCAATAGTCAAAAAAAGAATATTTCGATGTCTTTTGATTGCTCCTTCAAAGGTTTCTAAATTTCTATGCACCAATTCAAATGTTGGAACATCTGGCCAATAAGGCATTATAAACTGGGTCAATGCTGTATCAAGTTCGTTGGTCAATGGCTTCTGCCAAATCGCATCATCACAAACCACTAATATTTCTCCGACTTTACCAGTAACATTTAGACCCGAAAAATTTTTCTCATCACATCCAATGATTCCGGCTAAAATGAAAAAATAAAAAATAAGACCGTGGACTTTCATGCTATCGGATTCTGATTTTTTGTCCTATTGAAATCCGATTAATATTCACTCGAGGGTTCAGCCTTTTGAGCCTCGACTGAGACATGCGGTGTTTTTGGGCAATATGGCCAAAGGTATCTCCGCTTCTTACAGTATAATACTTACGAGATGTTGGACTCACAGTTGGTTTTGGCTTTGGTTTAGGTGCTGTAACTTTTTTCTCGGTTTCGATGCGTAAATGCTGACCAATATAGATATTCGAGGTTTTCAAACCATTCCAATTCATGATTGCTTCAGAACTCACCCCGTAGTAGGCAGCTACTGACTTGAGTAAATCTCCTGATTGAACCTTGTGGTAATAAATGTTTAATGTTTTTTGAATCGTATCCCCAGATGTTGAATCTTGCACAAAGATCTGTTTCACTTGAACCTCATCTGTTCCATATATAGAGTGCTCTAGTGCCATAAGTGAGTCCTCTAAACCTGCGATTAAACTAATTTTCTTGTATGGGCCAGTAAGACAATAAGGGGGTTCTGCCTTCGGAATATACGTTGTTTTATAAATAGGGTTGAGCTCCTTTATTTCTTCTAGAGGCCAGTCAATCACCTTAGAAATTGTACCCATATGAATGGAAGACTTAAAGCATAAAGTATCTATTTCAATATTGTGTAAATTAAGGTTCACAGGAAATATATTATGCTCCTTGTGGTAGGTCATCAAATACGCTGCCGCTATAAAATTTGGTACATATCCTCTTGTCTCCTGAGGAAGATATGGCCTGACTTCCCAATATGTTTTTTTATTTCCTGACCTTCGTATTGCTTTGTTTACATTACCCGGACCTGCATTATAAGCCGCAAGTGCTAGGTTCCAATCGCCGTATATACCAAACAATTTTTTTAAATACCTACAAGCGGCATCCGTTGCTTTTTCTGGATCCATCCTTTCATCTACATACGAATTTTCTTTGAGCCCAAAATATAGCCCCGTTCGATACATAAATTGCCATAATCCAAGTGCCCCGACACGTGATTTAACATTCGGCCTTAAACCACTTTCGATAACCGAAAGGTATTTAAGCTCAATAGGCAAATCATAAGCGGATAGCTTCGCCTCAAACATATCAAAGAACAATGGAGAACGACCAAGAACGACTTTAATGAAACCTCGCCTTTTTTGAAGAAAGTACTTAATTGTACTAAGTGTACTTTGGTTACAGTCCAAATGGAAGGGACTCATCTCATTCATTTTGCCCAATCTCTCACAATAAACTTCATCTGAATAAACGGGAATATCAGTCGGTAAATATTCAAGGATTTGCCTTAATGAGTCGACATTTTCTGTGGTCGCATATTCTAAGTAAAATTGCTTTAAACTTTGTTCAACGGTATTCAAAAAAGGGTCCTTATGCAATGAATCCCCTATCTTGGAAGGATTGGTTGGTTGAGAAAATCCCCAAAAAGTAATCAATACAAAATAGATTATCACCCTTTTTTTCATTTCATAAAATATTTCTGAACAGCCTCTGAATAGTACATAAGTTTTTCCTCTTCGTTACAAGCCGACATGAGTTGAAGTCCAAAAGGCATACCATTCGTGTGCTCGCCAAAAGGGATACTGATTGCAGGATGTCCTGTAATATTTGCATGAACTGTAAATATGTCTTGAAGATACAATTGGACTGGGTCTGATATAGAGCCTAACTCAAAAGCAGTAGAGGCTGTGGTTGGGGTAATCAAAACGTCTACCTTTTTAAAAATTTCATTTGTTGCCTTTTGTGCCAAACGCCGAACTTTTTGTGCCTTCGTGTAGTAAGCATCATAATACCCATGTGAAAGCACAAAAGTACCCGTCATTATTCTTCTTTTCACCTCCTCACCAAAACCTTCGGATCGCGAATTTTTGTATGTTTCTTCCACTCCTTTTGCAGCACCGCTTCTGAAACCGTAATGAACGCCATCAAACCTAGATAGATTTGAAGATGCCTCAGCTGTAGACAAAACATAATAGGTTGGTACCAAATAATCGAGGTAGGGGAAACTGAATTCATTGACCTCAACATTTTCCTTTTCTAAAGCTCCTTTTAAAAGGTTTACTTTTTCTTTTATCTCAACATCAAGACCTTCATGATTCATATATTCAGTTAGAAAACCAAAGCGCAATGGCCTAGTCCTATCATAAGGTAATGGCTCAGCTGCTATAGATGTCGAATCCATCGAATCTCTTCCCTGAGTTAAATCAAAAATGACCTTAACATCATTTAAATCATTTGCGAAAATTCCGATTTGATCAAACGATGAACCATAGGCAATTAATCCGTATCGGCTCAACCTACCATAGGTCGGTTTCAATCCAAAAGTATTGGTCCAAGATGCGGGCTGTCGTACAGATCCGCCTGTATCACTTCCCAAGGATACAGTGCACATACCTGATGATACCGCAACAGCTGAACCACCTGAAGAACCACCGGGAACAAAATTTGAATTGATATTATTTTTTACCGGACCATAAAAAGAGGTTTCACTTGTGCTTCCCATTGCGAATTCATCACAGTTAAGTCTACCAATAACAATTGCATCCTCATCTAAAAGCCTTTGTAAAACAGTGGCAGTGTAAAGTGATTGGAAGCTGTCTAGGATTTTAGAAGCTGCAGAGACTTTGTGCCCTTCATAGCATATGTTGTCCTTTATACCTAGTATTACTCCGGCCAGTTTACCTGCTGTTCCGTTTTTTATTTTAACATCAATCTTTAGGGCTGCCTCACGAGCTGTATCTGAAAAAACTTCCACAAATGCATTAAGATGCTTGGATTTTTTAATTCTAGAAAGGCTTTCTTCAACAATCGACGCTGCTGAAGTACCAGATTCAATGGCATGTTTAATATCCGCAATCGTCCTAAACATGAAAACTTACTTAGACTCTTTTTCGTCTTCTGATTCTGCGTCACTTGCGGTTTGATCACCTTTGGACGCGTTTTTAAATTCATTAACACCTTTACCAAGCCCTTTCATCAATTCAGGAATTTTTTTACCACCAAAAAATAATACGACGATTACTAAAACAATAATTAAAATTTGTGGACCACCGATAACACCTAAATAAAACATATTCTTAACTTTTAATTACAAACAAATGTAATGAATAAAACGCAGTCGTATACCTATAAAAAAGGGTTGAATTAAAGCTTTCGAGCTACCTCAACTTCTTCATAAGCCTCCACAATATCGCCAACCTCAATATCATTGTACTTATCAATATTCAAACCACATTCGTAGTTGTTCTTGACCTCTTTAACATCGTCTTTGAAACGCTTCAGAGAACCCAACTCTCCTGAGTGAACAACAATTCCATCCCGGATAATTCGAATCATAGAATTTCGTTTTATAATTCCCTCGAGTACGAAACAACCGGCAATGGTGCCCACTTTCGTAATGTCAAAAGTTTCCCTTATCTCGGCTGAACCAATGATTTTCTCCTCAATATCAGGAGAAAGCATTCCTTCCATAGCTGCCTTAATTTCCTCAATTGCTTTATAAATAATGGAATAAAGTCTGATGTCTATCTGCTCACTCTCAGAAAGTTTTCTAGCACCCATTGTAGGTCTTACCTGGAAACCAAGAATGATCGCATCAGACGCTGAAGCTAGGTTAACATCAGCCTCGGATATTGCACCCACTCCTTTATGGATGATATTTACCTGGATCTCTTGGGTGGATAAATTCAATAAAGCATCTGACAGGGCTTCAATAGATCCGTCCACATCTCCCTTGATGATTAGGTTTAATTCCTTAAAGTCTCCGATAGCCAAGCGTCTTCCTATCTCATCTAGCGTAATATGCTTGGTAGTTCTAAGACCTTGCTCACGATAGAGCTGTTCGCGCTTCGTGGCAATGGATTTTGCTTCTTTTTCGTCTAGCATGACATTGAAATTATCACCCGCACTCGGCGCTCCATTTATTCCTAAAACTGATATGGCTTGTGATGGACCAGCCTCTTTCATGGCAACCCCTTTTTCATCGTGCATGGCTCGAACCCTACCATGGTGTCGCCCAACCAAGAGCACATCACCTATCCTCAAGGTACCCGCTTGTACAAGCATATTCGTGATGTAACCCTTGCCCTTATCTAAAGATGCTTCAATTACCGTTCCCAAGGCAGGTTTTGCAGGGTTGGCTTTCAGATTGAGCATTTCTGCCTCTAATAATACTTTTTCAAGGAGTTCTTCAATGTTTAAATTCTGTTTGGCAGAAATTTCTTGACACTGATAGGTTCCTCCCCAATCTTCCACCAATATATTCATGGCCGAAAGTTGTTCTTTTATTTTATCTGGACTAGCACCGGGCTTATCAATTTTATTAATCGCAAAAATCATTGGAACACCTGCCGCTTGAGCATGAGAAATCGCCTCTTTTGTTTGCGGCATAACGTCGTCGTCAGCAGCAACAATAATTATGGCAACATCGGTCACCTGAGCTCCCCTTGCACGCATGGCGGTAAAAGCCTCATGACCAGGTGTATCTAGGAAAGTCATTTTACGACCATCTTTGAGCATTAAAGAGTATGCTCCGATGTGCTGTGTGATTCCGCCTGCCTCTCCCTCTGTTACATTCGCATCACGAATCCTGTCCAACAAGGATGTCTTTCCATGATCGACGTGACCCATTACTGTAATAATTGGAGGCCTATCAATAAGGTCCTCCTCGCTATCCTCAACAACCGGTATTGATTCTTGAACCTCAGCGCTTACGAACTGAGTTTCGTAACCAAATTCATCAGCCACAATTTGAATGGTTTCTGCATCCAACCTTTGGTTGATTGATGCGAAAATCCCTAGTGACATACAAACCGAAATAACTTGAGTAGGCTGAATATTCATCATTACGGCGAGTTCAGAAACCGTAACGAACTCTGTAAGCTTTAATATTTTCTCTTGAAGTTCAGCCGCCTCCATTTCTTCTTGGCGGCGCTGTGCTACACTTTCTCTTTTTTGCCTTCTGTTTTTAGACGCTTTCGATTTACCTCCCTTATTCGAAAGTCTGGCGAGCGTATCTTTGATTTCTTTCTGAATATCTTTTTCTGAAATTTCAGCTTTTTGAGGTTTATTAGTTTGATGTTTCGAGTTACCACTTTTGGCACCAGTTGGAGGTGTTTCTACCTTTTTAATTCTTTTACGCTTTCTTTTGTTTGCGTTTTCTGCTTTTGAACTTCCAGCACTTTTTTGCTTTTCGGCCGGCAATTCAATTTTACCCAGAACAGTGGGTCCAGTGATTTTTTTTCGCTCTACTTTAACAGTCTCAACCTCCTCTGAATCGGTAGATTCTTCTTGTTCTTTTTTGACCTCCGCTTCTTTTTCAAGTTCAGGGTTTACTGCTGCTACCTCATCTTTTTTCTCAGCAACTGATTCAGCTTTTGTGGTATCCACTTTCTTTTCGTCGGCTTTCTTCTTCGGCTTCAATGCATTTAAGTCGATATTTCCGATAACTTTTAATCCAGCATCTGTTTTCGGTGGCGATTCTTCTTCAGCAACTTTGCGCTTGATTTCTTCAGCGTTCAAATGAGGTTCTTCCTTCACAACAGGAGCTTCCTCTTTTTTGGTATCTCGAATGGATAGCGATTCTCTTTTTTCACGATTTGTAATAACTCCCTTAGATTTTTCTTTAAGGTCTTGATCTGCAGCAAATTCATCACACAACATCTCATAATGCTCCTTATCTAGCTTGGTATTCGGATTTGTATCAATAGTGATTCCCTTAGAACTAAGAAATTCTATAATTGTTGGTAATCCCACATTGAGCTCACCTGCTGCCTTACCTAATCTAATTGGTCTTCCTGCCATAATCTAATTTCGATTTACAATCGATTTCCAAATTTATTCAAATTCCGCATTTAATATACGAAATACTTCATCAATGGTCTCTTTTTCTAAGTCTGTTCGTTGAACCATATCCTCAGCACTAATCTCCAATACTGCTTTCGCTGTATCGCATCCGATGGCTTTAAGCTCATCAATAATCCAACTATCAATTTCGTCTGCAAACTCTTCTAAATCAACATCTTCTATGTCTACTTCACCATCTCTGTAAACGTCAATTTCATAACCGCACAACCTACCTGCGAGCTTAATATTATTTCCACCTCTACCAATGGCTAAAGATACTTGATCTGGCTTGAGAAACACTTTCACGCGACCTTCCTCCTCAACGATTTCCATTGAAGTAATTTTTGCCGGAGATAAAGCCCTTTGAATCAAAAGCTGATTATTGGTTGTAAAGTTAATTACATCAATATTTTCATTCCGAAGCTCACGCACAATTCCATGAATCCGAGAACCTTTCATTCCAACGCATGCACCTACGGGATCGATTCTATCATCATAGGATTCGACAGCGACCTTCGCTCTTTCACCCGGCTCTCTTACAATATTCTTAATTGTAATCAAACCATCAAATACCTCTGGCACCTCTAATTCAAATAAACGCTCTAAAAACTCAGGTGCTGTTCTTGATAAAATGATTACTGGCGTACTATTGCGCATATCAACCTTGGAAACAACAGCCCTAACAGATTCTCCTTTTTTAAAGAAATCTGAAGGAATTTGCTCCGACTTTGGCAGAATAAGTTCGTTACCATCATCATCCATTACCAGAATTTCTTTTTTCCAGACTTGATAGATTTCACCTGTCATTATTTCACCGATACGCTCCTTATATTTCTTGTAAATATGGTCTTTCTCTAATTCTAAAATTCTAGAAATTAGATTTTGTCTCAAGGAAAGTACATTACGTCTTCCGAAATCTGCAAAACGAAATTCTTCTGTCACCTCTTCACCTATTTCAAAGTCTGGTTCAATTTTAATTGCATCCGAATAAGCAATTTCTGTATTTTCGTCTTCAACCTCGCCATCGTCAACAATTTCTTTATTCAAAAATATTTGAACATCTCCCTTATCTATGTTTACGATGATATCGATGTGCTCATCCGTGTTGAACTTTCTTTTAAACATTGCCCTAAAGACATCCTCAAGGACATGCTGCATGGTTTGCTTATCAATATTTTTGAGCTCCTTAAATTCCGAAAACGAATCTACCAATTCAATACTATTCATAATCTATTATTTAAATGATATTACAATTTTTGTTTCTTTTATTTCTTTCCTATTAATATTATAAAATTCCTCTACCCATTCCTTTTTTTTCCTTCCTTCCACTTTTTTCTTTACACGGTCTTTGAGTTGGATCTTGTCCAAACCAAAAGAGATAAGTTCACCCTCTATTTTCGAAGAGTCGTTTAGCTTGACTTTGACTCTTTTTCCAATATTCTTTAAATATTGGTTATCGTGGCGAAGTGGTTTGTCTAATCCGGCAGAAGAAACATGCAGTTCAAAATCATTTTGCTCACGATCTAAGTTGTGTTCAATATTACGAGAAACCGACATACAATCCTCAACTGCAACATACCCCTCCATTCTATCGAGTTCAACACGAATAACATTACTTGGAGATATAGTCATGTCTACGATGTATAAATCCTTATTCAGTTCTTGAATCCGCTCATCAATTAAAGCCGTTATCCGCTCTTTTGAAATCATCTCAATCTTGCTTAAAAAAAGAGGGGACTTTCGTCCCCTCTTTGTATAAACCTCATATTTGTGGATACAAAGATATAACATTTCCATGAATAACAAAGGAATATCCTTTACATTTATACTTATGCTGGTAGAAATTAATGATAAAATAATATCCACTGAGGTCTTTTCAGAACAGTTTGTTTGCGACCTTTCAAAATGTAAAGGAGCCTGTTGTGTCGAAGGAGACGGAGGTGCCCCACTTAAAGAATCCGAACGTATCTTAATTAAAAAGAACCTTGAAAAAATCAAACCCTTTATGGATAAAAAAGGAATTGATACCATAGAAAAAACGGACTTTTATTATGAAGATGAGGACGACTTACCTGCTACCCAACTCGTGGACAGAAAAGAATGTGTTTTTGTCTATTTCAATAAAGAGAACAATCATGCAATGTGTGCTATAGAAAATGCTTATAATGCTGGTGAAATCTCATTCAACAAACCTATATCCTGTCATTTATATCCAATACGAACAAAAGAGTTTAATGAGTTTACTGCTTTAAATTATGAACGTTGGAATATATGCAATCCAGCATGCGACTTAGGAGCATCACTAAAATTACCAGTATATAAGTTTTTGAAGGACCCGTTGACACGTGCGTACGGAAAAACGTTTTACAAGGAACTTGAAAAGGTTGATGCACAGCTCAAAAGGCAAGAAAAAACAACCTAATGTTCTTCCTCTCCTTCAGCAAGGGGCTCAGTCTGCATGATAAAATCAACATCAGAACCTGGCTTCGAATAGTCATAAGGCCAACGATGGACTGTGGGTAGATCCCCCGGCCAGTTACCATGAACATGTTCGACAGGAGTGGTCCATTCCAGGGTAGTTGACCTCCACGGATTTTGAGGTGCTCTAGGGCCTCTAAAAATGCTATAAAAGAAATTGAAAAGGAAGATGATTTGTGCAACGGCAGAAAAAATGGCAAAAGTGGTGACGATCACATTTAAGTCCATCATCATATCTAATGCACCTTGGTCAAAATCTTGATAAACAGAATAATTATAGTACCTTCTAGGGGCACCTGCTAGTCCCACAAAGTGCATCGGAAAGAAAACACCATAAGCACCGATTATCGTCAACCAAAAATGCACATAGCCTAATCGCGTATTCATCATCCTACCAAACATTTTAGGGAACCAATGATAGACACCTGCAAACATACCGAATACAGCTGACATACCCATTACGATGTGAAAGTGAGCAACTACAAAATAAGTATCATGTATTGCAATATCTAAGGCCGAGTCCGCTAAGATAATACCCGTTACACCGCCTGTTATAAAGGTGGATACCAAACCGATTGCAAACATCATTGCAGGGGTTAAAACTAAGGACCCCTTCCACAAAGTGGTTAAATAATTAAATACTTTGACCGCTGAAGGAATAGCGATTAATAATGTTGTAAAAACAAAGACCGAACCGAGAAATGGATTCATTCCCGTAATAAACATGTGGTGCCCCCATACAATAAACGATAAAAATCCAATGGCCATAATCGAACCAATCATCGCTTTATATCCAAATATTGGCTTTCTTGAATTTGTCGCAATTACCTCAGAGGAAAGTCCAAGGGCCGGTAATAAAACAATATACACCTCTGGATGCCCAAGGAACCAAAACAAATGCTGATAAAGTATCGGTGAACCTCCGTGATTTGCGAGCATATCTGAACCTACTATTATATCGGAAAGATAAAAACTCGTACCCGCCATTCGATCCATCAGGAGCAAAAGAGCAGCCGAGAGAAGAACAGGAAATGATAGAGTACCTAAAATAGCGGTAACAAAAAATGCCCAAATTGTCAGCGGCATTCTCGTCATGGTCATCCCTTTCGTTCTTAAATTCAAAACAGTAACAATATAATTTAAAGAACCTATTAACGAGGAAGCAATAAATATGGTCATAGAAAATAACCAGAATGTCATCCCTAAACCTGAACCGGAAACGGACTGTGGAAGGGCTGAAAGCGGAGGATAAATTGTCCAGCCAGCCATCGCCGGCCCTGAACCATCCCAAACGCCGGGTAAGGAGGTTGTAGGGTCTCCAATCTGAATACCAAATACGGCTCCTTCTTGAATAAATAAGGAGGCAAACATTAATAAAGATGATAAAAAGAAGAACCAATATGACAACATATTCATAAAACCAGAGGCCATATCGCGAGCCCCAAGTTGCAGTGGAATAAGAAGATTAGAAAAGGTCCCAGACAGCCCACCCGTGAGAAGGAAAAACACCATAATGGTTCCGTGCAATGTTACCAACCCCAAATACATGTCTTCTTTCAGAATTCCGTCAGGAGCCCATGTATCACCGAGGAAAAGACTCAATACAGAAGACTCTTCACCAGGCCATGCCAATTGAATTCGGAATAAAATGGAAAGCATCATAGCCACGAGACCCATAAATACGGCAGTCATTAAAAATTGCTTTCCAATCATTTTATGGTCATGACTAAAAATATATTTCGAAACAAAGTTTTCCTCCTCATGATCGTGATCATGGTCTATTAAAACTTCTCCCAACTTTGGCTGCTTCAGGCCTTTATTTGTACCCTGTGGGAGAACAAATTCTTCAAATGGTTTTGATTTTTTCATTTTCTCTTCTTGTAATCACTATTTTGCTGCAATCATTTCTGTCTCTTCATTTGGAAAGTACTGATCTTTGAATGTGGCTTTTCTTTTTAATGCCATCCAATCATCATACTCCGCCTCTGGATAGACCACAACAATCATTTTCATCTTATAATGGGCGCCTCCACAAATCTTATTACACATAATAACATAATTAAATTCATCATTGTTCTTTGATGCTCTCATTTCCTGAGTGGTTAAGATTGGTGTAAATTTAAAGCTTGTTGGCATTCCAGGTACCACATTCATTTGCGCCCGAAAGTGAGGGAAATAGGCGGAATGAATCACATCTTTTGCCCTAAAAGAAAAATCATATTCACGACCCTTACATAAATAGAGCGTGTCTTTCTGTATGATATCATTTAAGGTATATTTATCTTGGCTAGGATTGTGGTTTTGCTTCATCTGAACCAAACTACGATACAACCTTTCCTTCGTTGACAGATCTTTCTCCAAATCACCAATGATTGATTTCGTTTCATCATTTGGCTCGTTCAAGGTTATTTTTATGTGGTCACCCCCTCCGGTATACCTACCATAAAGTTGTTTTAATTGCTCCTCTGCACCAACTAGATTGAATTCGGAGGACGAGATCTCTGTCACCAATTCATCAACATCAGATTTATAGTCTGAAGAAGATATCAAGCTTCTGTATTCAGAAGAAAGATAATCGAAGTTGATAAGCTTTAATTTTTGCTCAACGGCTTCAATTGATTTTCCCATTTCTTGAACTGAGGAATCAATTGTACTCCCGGTCATAAGTGCAAGCTCGTTATTTCCAGTAGTTAGTTTGTAATCAAATTTACCCAAAGTATTGTCCTCGCCCGCATAGCGCGCTACCCATGCAAACTGGTAAGCAAATAGCTCAATCTTTTCAGCTTTTTTAGATGCATCTGCTGTTAATTCTGACCATGACTTCAAACCAAGGATGATGATTACTGCGAGAACCACAGCTGGGACAATTGTCCAGATCATTTCCAATTTATTATTATGCGAATAGTATTTCGCTTTTACCCCAGGCTTTCGTACATATTTAAATGAAAAAAAGAAGAGCAAGAAGTTCGTAAGAAAAAATACTGCGATAATTATGACAAAATTTATATTCAATAACCAATCTGTTTCAACGCCCTGTATGGATGCGGCCTCTCCTCTTCCTGTCCAACCAAATCTCAATACGAGATAAATGAATCCAGAAAACAGGAATAACATAAATCCAATCATTAATTTGGCATTGAGATTGTTGTCTCTGTTTGGGATGTCGTGTTCACCTCGGTCTTTTAACTTATACGTTAACTCGTAAAGCCTGACTAGCTGAGCAAGCGCGATAACCCCTGTTACAAGTACAATAAGAATTATAATTTTTTCCATTTCTCTATCGCCGTATTAAGTTAAATTTCATGGTGTATACTCTCATCCAAAAATGGATGGTTATGCGCCGTCAGAGGTGCCTTTGTCAAGTTTTTCAAAATAACTAAAATGAAAATACTCATTACAGTTAGTGCCATTCCGATTTCTAAGAGCCCAATATGTGCCGTGGGTCCCATGGAGCCTGCGGTAACCATTATATAGACATCAACCCAGTGACCTCCAATTATAATTAATCCTATAAAGGTCAAGATACCTGCATTTCTTTTTGCATCCCTAGACATTAAAATGAGCATGGGGAATGCAAAATTGATAAAGAACATACCAAAGTATAAGAGTTTATAATTCTCTATTCTCATCTGAAAATATGTCGCCTCTTCACCGATATTTGCATACCAAATCAACATGAATTGAGAAAACCAAAGATATGACCAAAGAAAAGAGGTTGCAAAAGCCCATTTGCCTAAATCATGTATGTGGTGGTCATTTACTTTCTCTAAATGACCTAATTTTTTTAAGTAAAGCGTTACCATAATCAACACAACCATTGTTGTGCACCACATACCTGCAAAGGTATACCAACCGAAGAGGGTTGAAAACCAGTGCACATCAATAGACATCAACCAGTCCCATGAGGATGTTGAACTGAATACAGCGAAGAATACCAAGAATAACGCTCCTTTTTTATAGTTCATGAAATGTAAATCCGTTCCGCCAACCCTGTCTTCTTCAAGAGAGCGTCTTCTGAAGCCGCGAAGAAAGATAAAGTAACATGCGAAATAAGCAATTGTTCTAATCCAAAAGAATGTAGGATTCAAGTATGCCGTTTTACCTTGAATAATTGGGTCGTGAGATACCACCTCTGGATCCATCCACTGGTAAACATGAGCACCGTCCAATGCAGTTATAATCACAAGAACAACACCCAATAGAGCCATTCCCAAAGGTAAAAACCCAGCGACAGCCTCTATCACTCTTTTCACTGCAGCATACCAACCTGTCTCAGTAGCGTAAGCCAACGAAAGAAAAAATAAAGCACCGAGCCCCATCGCAAAAAAGAAAAAGGAATCGATCAGACCATTTGTTAGTAGTCGAGTAACAAAATGATGGCTCTTCATACCTGTTAAAACGCCAACCAAAGTCAATGTAAGGCCTATTGCCAACATAATATAAATGTTCCTTTTAGCTGTTTTTGTTATTTCAAATTCCATTTATATATCTTTTACTTCGAGTCAGTTGTTTTGCTATCCGACTCATCTTTTTCCTCAAAATTACCGTATCCCTCACGTTGGAATTGACGCACATAGTGAACAAGCGTCCAAATTTCTTTCTTATCCAATAAAGATCCATGTGCCCCCATATAACCTTTTCCGTAATATATACTATAGAAAATTTTTCCTTCCGATAGCGTATCAAGATTTTTATAGGCCGGAACTACACCTAAATCACCATAAGCACCACTTTGAATCATTGTACCATTCCCGTCCCCTTTTTCACCATGACAGTGGGTACACATTGCTTCGTAGAGCCTTTCACCTTCTTTTAAGATTGATTTTGCATTTTGGGCAGTCATCGTCAAAGGATTTATCGTATCCAATCTAGCGTTTTCATAACCACTCTCCGTATCTAAATCCCAGCCGTACAAACCGTGACTCTCTCTCCATGTCATTCCAGCTTTTCTTTTGTTCGGTAACATTAACTCAACTTCCTTTTTATTCACCCCGTAATACGGAATGGTATACTTAGGCGTTTGACGTGCCGATATTCTGGCTTTGACCTCTGTATTTTCACGTCCCTGTATTTCACCATAATCGACATAAGCCTCAATTGCGGGGGAACGATACATATCAGGCATGTACTCCTTTCCTGGACTATCTGAACTAGAAGAACAGGAGCTAAGCATCACAATGAATGTTAGAGCGAAAAAACCAATATGTATTTTATTTTTTTTAATCATTATCAAAGTGTTATAGCTTCACTCAAATGGTTTTTTTATCAATTTCAATATACCCTGTTTTTTTAATTAATTTATCCAATTCTTTTTCGTCCATGGAATTTTCAGCAGTTCTAATTTCAATAACAAATTTATCATCTGTAGTTCTTGGATCAGGATTTTGTGCCGGCATTCCGGGTAAGGTTTTGTTCCGCAAGAAGTATGTGATGGCCATTCCGTGCGCCGCGCAAAGAACGGTAAATTCGAAGGAGATAGGAACAAAAGCTAATAAGTTCTCAAAGTAGGAAAAGTTTGGCTTTCCACCGATATTCATCGGCCAATCTTTAATCATGAAGAACCGCATACCAAGAGTGGCTAGTGTGAGTCCCGTTAAACCATATAAAAACGACATGATTCCCAAGCGCGTGTTTTTAACACCAATAATTGGATCAATACCGTGGATTGGAAATGGAGAAAAAGTATCCGAAATCTTAACCCCTTTGGACACAAGCATTTTGGCGCCATCCTTGAGAATCCCGTCACAGTCAAACATTACATAAATTACTTTTTCAGACATCTATTTCCCTTAATGCGATTTATAATAATCTGGTGATTCCTTGTAAGATTGTCCCGACCCCTTTAATATGGATTTAACCTCATTCAAAGCCAAAACCGGAAAAAATCTTGCAAACAATAAAAAGAAAACAAAAAATAAACCAATTGTACCTACATAAACTCCTATATCTATAGGACTCGGATAATGCATACTCCACGAAGAAGGTAGATAATCTCTATGGATTGAGGTTACAATAATCACATAACGCTCAAACCACATTCCTATATTCACTACAATCGAAATGAAAAATGTAAATAATAGACTTCGTCTTAATTTTCTGAACCACATCAATTGCGGAGAAACAACATTACATGTCATCATTGCCGCATATGACCACCAATAAGGACCTGTTGCCCTATTTATAAAAGCATAAGCCTCATACTCTACTCCAGAATACCAAGAAATAAAAAGCTCCGTAATGTAGGCAGTCCCAACAATGGAGCCTGTAACCATAATTACGATGTTCATGTATTCTACATGCTTTGTATGAATATATGCCTCAAGATTCATGGCTTTCCTCATAATTAGCATTAAGGTTTGTACCATCGCAAACCCAGAGAAAACGGCACCTGCCACAAAATAAGGTGGGAAAATCGTAGTATGCCAACCGGGGATGACCGATGTGGCAAAATCAAAAGATACAATAGAGTGAACGGAAAAAACAAGAGGTGTTGCCAGTCCAGCCAAAACTAAAGAAACCAACTCAAAACGATTCCACTCTTTTGCCCTTCCAGACCAGCCGAATGCCAAAATTGAATACATTTTTTTTGATATCGGTTTTTTTGCCCTATCTCTAATCGTTGCAAAATCCGGAATCAAACCAATGTACCAAAAAACTAAACCAACAGAGAGGTAAGTTGATATTGCAAATACATCCCAGAGAAGTGGTGAATTAAAGTTTACCCATAATGATCCAAACTGATTTGGAATAGGCATAACCCAATACCCTACCCATAATCGACCCATGTGAATTAATGGGAATAAACCGGCCATAAATACAGCGAAAATGGTCATCGCCTCGGCTGACCTGTTGATTGCCATTCTCCATTTCTGTCTAAATAATAATAAAACAGCCGATATTAATGTTCCTGCGTGACCTATACCGACCCACCAAACAAAGTTTGTGATATCCCAAGCCCATCCAATGGTTTTATTTAAACCCCAAACACCGACACCTGTACCTAGCAGGTATAATATGCACCCTACACCATAAACCCCTATGATTAGTGCAATCCCAAATAAAATATACCACAGCTTTGGTGCTTTATCCTCAATGGGCCTACACACATCTTCAGTGATGTCGTGAAAAGACTTGTGACCAAGTATGAGCGGTTCCCTTATTGCTGCTTCCTTTTGCATAATTCTTTTTCTTAATGTTTTTGATGGTTGGTTTCATGCTTAGCTTCCCCGTGACCATCATGCGCCGCATGGTTTTCAGTACCGTGCGCAGAACCATGACCATGCCCCTCAGCTTGTAACTTTTCAAGCAAGTCATTTTCTTCATTGCGAACTTTAACTTTGTACCATACATTGGGTTTCACTCCAACCTCTTCCAAGGCCTGATAAGATCTCTTGTCTTCGGAACTTTTTCTGACAGCCGAATTGATGTCATTCCAATCACCAAATGTTATTGCACCGGCAGGACAAGAATCTCCGCACACCGCACTGGTGTCCTCATCCGTAAGTGGCCTATTCTCTTTTTTAGCCTTGAGCTTCGCTGCTTGTATAGTTTGAACGCACATCGAGCATTTCTCCATTACACCACGAGTTCTAACGGTAACATCCGGATTTAAGACCATTCTACCTAAATCGTCTTGTGCAGGATTTATTTCTGTAAACTTTTTGTAAGATGGATAGTTAAACCAATTGAACCTCCTTACCTTATAAGGACAGTTATTTGCGCAATACCTTGTACCAATACATCTATTGTAGGTCATTTGATTTAATCCTTCGTTACTATGCGTGGTTGCAGCAACAGGACAAACTGTTTCACATGGTGCATGATTACAATGCTGGCACATCATCGGCATATGAACAACCTTTGGGTTTGCGGCAGCTAATTCTGCTTTGCTGAAAGAAAAAGTCTCTTTGTCCTTTCGCGTTCCAATAGTGGCTTCCTCATCACTTGCATAGTACCTATCTAAACGCAGCCAATGCATTTCTCGTCCCCTTCGAACCTCATCTTTACCAACAACAGGTACATTATTTTCAGCCTGACAAGCGATAAGGCATGACCCACAACCAAAACAAGCATTTAAATCAATTGTCATTGCCCATCTGTGTCCAATATTTTCAACCGGGTGTTCATCCCATAAGTCAAATTCACCTACCGGCTTCTCGACGTGATGACCGTTCTCATCAATTGTCTGTAACGTGTGTGTAGGATTGTAAGACTCTTTATCATGAGAATCATAAATAGATTTCGTCGTCTCTCGAACAACAGAGTGCCTGCCCATTACAGTATGATGAATCTGTGTCGCAGCGATAATATAATCACCATCTATTTTTTTCAATTTCCCAGAATTGGAATAGTTGAATACTTTTGACTCCGCAGAAAGCATCTTAAATGAATTTTCCCCTATCGGCTTTGGGTGTCCTTTTTCATTTAAAATATACCCCCCATATTCTTTTGTCTGATAGGCAGCTTTTCCAATCTTTTCACCATTTCCGCCACGACCATAGCCCAGTGCAATTCCAACCGTTCCGAGTGCCTGACCAGGAGATGGATACACCGGTAAATTAAATGTCACTCCATTGGATGAGATAGAAGCCATGGACACACCATTTTCCTGATCGAATGTTGTAGCATATCCAGCCTTCGTCATTTCTACAGGATTCATTGTGATATAATTGTCCCATGTTACTTTTGAGATAGGGTCTGGCATTTCTTGAAGCCAAGGATTATTGGCTTGTTCACCCGAACCAATACCAGTTTTTTGATACATCACAATCTCAAGCCCCTTCGCATATTTTGGCAGCTTTGAAATAGGTGCAGAATTAAATACGAATGTTTCCTCTATTGGAGAAGAAGGAAGGTCAATACAGCTATTGTGCACAGCTAATTCGAAACTTTCACCACTTATCTCTGAAAAGGTTTTCTTTATTTTTTCATACGCTACAGTCGAGACTTTACCTCCTCTTACTGCAGAGTCAGACCAAACCATTAGTGATTCAATAGGACAAGCCGTGTTGTGCAATGGGGTTATCATTGGCTGCGAAAGGGCATAATTCTTTGTATTCACATTGAAATCAGACCACCTTTCTAAACTATGGTGTGCAGGACAAATAAATTTGCACAAAGAAGCAGTCTCATCTGCGTGTGCATTCATAGAAATACTTGTTTCAACTTTCTTAAGCTCTTTGGCAAATTCTGCACCATTTGGCAATGAGTATACAGGGTTGGAATTGAGGAAAAGAACGACATCCGGTCTTTGGCCTTTTGACATCTTATCTACTAAATCTAGCATTTTTGCCTCTTCCGACTGAAACATATTTATCTCATTGTAAATATCTATGGTCGTACCATATGAACCTACAAGGTTATTGATCTCATTTACTAGCTGCTGAATACCAATGTTATTCGTCCCACAGACAACAAGCGACTCTTTACCTGACGCTTTAAGTGACTTTATTGCGCCATCAGCGGTCGTTTGAAGTGACTTGGATATTTCAGCCGTTTTTTGAACTTTTGATTTGTCTAATTTCGAAAGTATATACCTCAGAACATGCTCCTCCTCGGATGGCTTCATCATTGCCCTGTAGTCAGCATTAGATCCTGTAACGCTCATGGTTGCCTCAAACTGAAAATGCTTAGACATCCATTCTGAATCAGGATTTCGTTTCATGCCATAATCACATGAGAAGACGGTAGGCAACAACCAGGTGCTGAGAAAATCAGCACCAAAAGAGACAATCGTTTTTGCTTTTAAAAAGTTGTAGCTTGGTATAAAAGCTTTTCCAAAATTCAGTTCATTCGCCTTTCGCATGGCGGAGTATGAAATGGGATCGTATTGAATGTGGTCGAAATTACCTGAAATAGAATTCTTCAACCCATCAATTGAGGAAGCTAATGAAGGGCTAATGACTGTATTGGAGATCATTACCACATTCTTCGCGGTAGTTAATGATTTTCTTATTTCAGTATCTGCTGAGGACCACTTCGTATCCTTTCCTAATTTCATAGGGTTTTGAAGCCTCTCTCCGTCGTACAAGCCCAGAACGGATGCGATGATTTGTGCATTGACCACACCTTTTGATAAACCAAAATCTTTATTTCCTTTGATAAAAATTGGACGCCCCTCTCTGGTCTTGACAAGAATACTTGCATATGAATTTCCGTCATAGTAAGTTGACGCGTACCACGTAGCCATTCCAGGAATAACATTCTCAGGCTTCATGACGTAAGGTATGGCCTTAATAATTGGCGCCTCACAAGCCGCAACAGTGGCTGCTACAACAGAAAATCCAAGAAACTTCAAGAAGTCTCTTCGCCCAGTAGAGGACTCGTTAAGACTGTCATCAGAAAGAATATTCTCCAAGTTGTTTTGTTCAGGGAACTCCACCTCCTTGGATTTCTGAAAAGCTTCCGTTTGATGCAGCTCTTCAAGACCTTTCCAATATTTTCTATCGTTTGTCATATATTTTTTTCTTCAGTCGGAATGCTCGTTTAATAATGGCATTTTGAACATTCCCAACCACCTAATTCTGAAACTGATACTCTACCGTCCTCATTGTATTTGGTCAACAGATTGTAATCATTTTCTTTTAGTCTATCATGTATTTCAGTGTAATAACCACTCTTTCCGTCTGTAATATTTACACTCGATTGCTCGTGACATTGAATACACCAACCCATGGTCATTGTAGCCCGATCAAACTCAATTTTACTTTCAATATTTTCTTCAATTTTATTCAATTCCTGGTAAGGCTGAACTTTTGCAGTTTCATTCAATTTTGTCATATCACCATGACATTGCTTACAGTCAAGTCCACCAACAACAACGTGCTGTGAGTGATTGAAATAGACATGATCAGGCAAATTGTGTACCTTATTCCAAACTATTGGCTCTGTCTGATTGGTGTAGGCACCAGATGGACCTCTTGTAGGATCCCAGCCGGCCGCTGCATATATTTTTGCTATTTCTCCTTGATACTCTTCTCCCTCTCCATTAATTTTTTTGTGGCAATTCATACAAACGTTTACCGTAGGAAGACCAGCAGATTTTGATTTAGTTACCGAATTGTGACAATATTTGCAATCAATACCATTCACTCCAGCATGAACATCATGAGGGAAGGCGATTGGTTGAGAAGGCTGATAAGCTTCAACAATATTTACGCTGTAAAGCGTTTGAAAGAAACCTACAATTAGTGATACAACAATTACCAAGGTTGTCAAACCAACGTAAAGTCTATATTTCCAAGCCCAAACTTTGAACTCATCGATATAGGTTAAGCCTTCAGATCCCTTGTCGCTCTCTTTTGTAGCTATTTTCAATTCACGACGAACGCCGCCTACTGCCATTATGATGATACTGAACATAATGCCCATGACAATCCATATCCATGGGATACTCTCCTCTTCTTCAACTGAAATATCGGTTGAAGTAGCCTGAGCTACATTTCCTCCACCAGCCGAAGCATTAGGGTCTTGTGAATCTACCCAGTCAAGTATTGAAGAAATTTGATCATCTGTCAAATCCCCGAAAGCCGACATTACACTTCCGTTATATTCTTGAAAAACCTCTATAGCCCGAACCGACTTACCACTGGCTCGAAGTGCCGCATTATTCCTTACCCATTCGTAGATTAAATCCCCTTCACCTGCATCCTCCCATCTTTTTCGGGCTTCATAAAGTTTAGGACCTGTACCGTTTTTGAATACAGCGTGGCACGTAGCACATTTCGCCTTGAAAAGACCTTCACCTTGCGCAAAAGAAGAGCCGCAAAGGAGAATTAGAGCAAATAAAAACATCACTCGGGCACTCGACAAAATTTGCACAACACGCTGAAAAACAGGCATTTTCATTAGCATTTATAAAAAATAAATATCGACAACAATCGATTTCTGTCAAATTCATCTCAAAATTACGGAGATTTCGGTGTTTTCTTGACACTTTTATGACAAAAAAACGGAGATAAATATTAATTTAAATTCATTCTAAATAAGAAAATTGAAGATTGTAACTATTTTCAGTAAATTCGTATAAACTCTACCATCGAACGGTGTTTATTATGCAAAAAATATTGCTTCTTTTCGTGTTTTGTATTTCACTCTTTGTGGCGGATTATGCGCAAAAAAATATTCCTGCTGGTAACATCGACATTTTAGCTGATTCAAGAGTTGATAATTTAGTGAGCCTCGAGAAAAATATAGACGAAATGCCCGGTTATCGTCTTCAGATTTGTTTTGACTCTGACAAGAGAGTCATTGATGAGGCTAGAGATCGATTTTTGAAACTCTATCCACTCACTGCAACTTATGTTGAGTTTAATGCCCCGCACTTTAATCTGAAGGTTGGGGACTATAGAACACGTTTGGAAGCAGAAAAAGTGAAAAGACAGATTTTTGGCGAATTCGTAATCTGTATCATTCACGAAGATCTCATTCAACTTCCGCGATTGGATTAAAAATGTTTCCACCCTTGCGCAGAGATCGGAACCGCGCTATTATTTTTATCAATCAGAAGGCTCTTCTGAGACTTATCTGTAACGAAACCAATTACTGAAAAACTAGGATGGTTCTTTATCTTGTCATAATCCTTTTGACCAATCGTAAACAACAGCTCGTAGTCCTCCCCTCCATTCATAGCGCACATGTAAGGATCCAAATTAAGTTCCTCGGCAGTGAGAATAAGCTTCTCAGTAATCGGTAACTTTTCTGAATACAAAGAAATGGAGCAATCGCTCGACTTTGCGAGATGAAGTGCTTCAGAGGCTAAGCCATCAGAAATATCGATCATTGCACTCGGTACTATATCAAGTCCCTCAAACAGGTCAATAATATCCTGCCTAGCGATAGGTTGAATCTGTTTTTTGATTAATTCGTCATACCCCTCAAGTTTAGGCTGAATACTAGGATTTTCCATAAAAACACCCCGTTCGCGCTCTAAAATTTGAAGCCCAAGATAAGAGGACCCTACATCACCGGTAACCACGACTAGATCATTTTCTTTAGCGCCCGCTCGGTAGGTTATCTTTTTCTTTGAAACACGGCCAATTACAGATACAGATAAAATAAGCCCCGAGGAGGAAGACACCGTATCACCACCAACAAGATCTACATGGTAAAAGGCGCAAGCAGCATGAATTCCCTTGTACAATTCTTCTAAAGCCTCTACAGGGAACTTACTCGAAACACCCAAGGAAATTGTGATTTGTTCTGGCTTTCCGTTCATCGCCAAAATATCTGAAACATTCACAGAAACCGCCTTAAAACCAAGGGACTTTAGAGGTACATACGAAAGGTTAAAATGAACTCCCTCTACCAACATGTCAGAAGAAACTAGGATAGATTCTTTTGCTGAAAGTTCTATTTCCGCAGCGTCATCTCCAACACCTAGAATACTTGAGGGGTTTTTTAGTGTCGCTCCTTTTGTAAGCGTTTCAATTAAACCAAATTCGCCAAGTGCATCAATCTCACGATGCTTTTTTTCGTTTTCGCTCATAATAAAATGTAAAACCAAAAAGAGTGAATGCTCCCACATTCACTCTTGCAAAGTGTTGACCCACTAGGGCTCGAACCTAGACTCTTCTGGACCAAAACCAGACGTGTTGCCAGTTACACCATGGGTCAATTAAATGAAAAATTTCAACAATTAGGGTGCAAATTTAACAACTAAATTTAATTTAATCAGTGCGATTAACAAAAATTATACCTCCCGCACCGTCTTTTGAGATCAGAATAGAGCACAGAACAAACGAATATTCTTAAATTCGTGCAACTATTAAAGACATTAAAACAGACATGAATTACACTTTCATCAATAAAATTACGGGTTGGACTGTCTTTGCAATTGCATCCATTGTATACCTGTTAACGATTGAAGACACAGCCAGTTTATGGGATTGTGGGGAATACATCACAGCCGCATACAAACTAGAAGTTGGACACCCCCCAGGTGCTCCGTTATACATGTTGTTAGGTAGACTTTTTTCCTTTTTTGCAGCACCAGAAAACGTTGCCTACTGCATCAATGCGCTGTCCGCATTTTCAAGCTCTTTTACCATTCTATTTATGTTTTGGTCCTTGACCATATTGCTCAAGAAATTTATTTTACAAACCAAAGAGGAGCTGGAAGACCCCGATAAAGTCGCAATTTTCGTCTCTGCAACCATTGCATCTTTGGCATATACATTTTCTGAATCATTTTGGTTCTCTGCTGTTGAAGGAGAGGTTTATGCCATGGCTTCTTTATTTACAGCTGTCATCTTTTGGGCCATTCTTAAATGGGACGAAGAAATGGCGTTGTATGAAAAAAGCGCATATTCAAATGGACGCTCTCCTAACAAGTGGTTGTTACTCATCATGTTTTTATTAGGACTCGCCATTGGTGTTCACTTATTAGGAATACTCGTTATTCCCGCAATAGGATATGTCATATATTTCCGTGTTAAAAAAACGACACCACAAGGCTTTGTAGTAGCTGGACTAGCATCGATATTTATTCTAGGATTTATACAAGAAGGGATTATACCTGGTACGATTTCGCTTGCCTCTAAATTTGAAGTGTCATTTGTAAACGATTTAGGGCTGCCGTTTTATTCTGGTTCTATTTTGTTTTTTGCATTATTAATTGGGGTATGCGTATGGGCGGTTAGAAATGCGAATAAAAGAAGGAATACACTTTTAGCCAATTCATTAATGGGCCTTATTTTTTTATTAATCGGTTATGGCTCTTTTGCAGTTATAGTCATTCGTTCCAACGCGAACACACCACTAGATGAAAATGATCCCGAAAATCTGGTTACACTTCACTCTTATCTCAAAAGAGAACAGTATGGGAGCGCACCCCTTCTTAAAGGACAATACTGGAATTCAGAAATGGCGCCGCAAAATGAATGGAATGACCTTTCGGCATATTATTTGAGAAGATGGGTCGTTACAGACGGAACCTCGGACCTAAAGGCTTTTGTAGATGAAAATGACGCCTTAAAATATGCAGAGAAGGAAGATTCAGAAAGTCTTACTGTGGTTGAAAAATACTTTGAAAGTAATGCATCAATACGAAAAGGAGCAACACCTACTTATTCCCAAACAACCATTTTTCCGAGGATGTATTCAAGCACACCTCGCCATATTTCAGGTTACAAATATTGGTCTGGATATAATCCATATAGCGAAGGAAGTGATGAAATTGGAGCAGACGACAATAGAATCCCAACATTTGGAGAAAACCTTCGCTACTTTTTTAATTATCAGGTGAACTGGATGTACTTCAGGTATTTCATGTGGAACTTCGCCGGAAGACAAAATGATATACAGGGACATGGTGACAACATGAGGGGGAATTGGATTTCAGGGATAGGATTCATTGACGATGCTAGATTAGGAAGTCAAGCTGACGCACCTTCTTACACTGAGAACAACAAATCAAACAACAAATTTTACTTCATCCCACTGATATTCGCACTCATTGGCCTTGTGTTTCATTACCGAAAATCCCCTAAAGATGCTTTCGTGTTAACACTTGCTTTCATTTTTACAGGTTTTGCGATCTTGATTTATCTGAATCAAAAACCCTTCGAACCAAGAGAAAGAGACTATGCCTACGCAGGTTCTTTTTATTTCTTTGCCATGTGGATTGCCTTTGGCGTTTATGCTATAATCGATTTTCTCAAAAATAAAATCAAAGTTCAAAATGCCAATGTTCGTCTGAGTGCTGGTGCTTTGATTGGTTTGATTGTTCCATTTATTATGGGCTCACAAGGATGGGACGACCATAACCGTAACGGAAAAACAACCGCAAGAGATTTGGCTAAAAACTACCTGGCTTCTTGCGAAAAAAATGGAATCATATTCACGAATGGAGACAACGACACATTCCCGCTCTGGTACGCGCAAGAGGTTGAAGGGTTCAGAACGGATGTCCGTGTATGTAATCTTTCACTGATGGGGACAGATTGGTATACCAATCAGATGAAGATGAAGGCATATGAATCAGCACCCCTACCTATAAAATTTACCGAGGATCAAATTCTGATGTACGGAGGAACAACAGACCAACTTTATTTTACAGATTTATATAACATCGTAGGAAGTTCTGATATTAAATTAGCAACGATAAAAGAAATTTTAACCCTAAGATTAGAAAATGGAAATAACGAAAATGTTGCCAGAATTAAATTCCCAGCTTTCAAAAATGCTGTACAAAATGTCTTGTATCAGCTTTCGGTAATGCAACCATCCACGGCAGCCCAAGCACAAAAGTTGACGGCATACTTAAATTCAAATAGTAGGCGAAATTTTAGTGATTCAATTGCCGCGCAATATATGGTTCTCAAGCAACTCTATCCTCAACTTGAAAGTAAGTTAAGGACATACGGCCAAGGTGATGAAGCCAAATACAACGAGACAATTGGTGCGCTAAACCTTTTATCGAAACCTTTCGAGAATTTTGAGTCCGGATGGGATTCAATTGACTTAACTAAAGCAATGCGTTTTGTCCGTGAGGACAAAGGAGTCCTAAAAATGAGACGAGGTTCAAGAGCAAACATTTTCCCTGCACAAAACTTTACACTTGGCGTAAATAAAGAAAATGCCTTGAAAGCAGGAATTATAAATAATCAAGAGTTTGAAAGATGCCCGAATGAAATCACCATCAGCTATAGTGGCATTGATCGCATATCGAGAGAAGAGATCATGATGCTAGATATATTGAGCAATTTTAATTGGGAGCGCGGCCTATATTTCTCTAGCAATAGAGGATCAAAATTTGCTACTAGACTTCTTCAAAAAGGGTATGTCAAACAAGTCGGTGTTGCTTATGAGCTTAATCCTTGTCCACCGGAAAAACCACTTTTAAAAAATGAAAAACAAAATTTCTTCAATGTTGAGAAAATGTATTCGAAGCTCATGAAGGAATATGAATTTGGAGAAATGGCAAATCCTGATGTACTCACTGACTACTATGCGAGAAGGCACACATCTCATTATCGAACCGACTTTTTATTACTTGCAGAACAGCTATACTATGAGGGTGACAATGAAAGGGCTATTAGAGCTTTGGATCGCTCGTTAAAACTAATGCCAGTTAATACGGTAATTGATTTTGGGGAAATTACAGGAAATGATCCTATTACTTCTCTTGATTACAACAGAATAAGAAACAATAGCTACAGTCCTAGAATGAGTGGCTGCTTGTATGAGTATGTTCAACTATATGCATTAATGGGTGAAACAAAAAAAGCCACTAGTTTAGGAAAGAAGCTACTTAAAATCTATAGCAGTGTATTTGCCTTTTTTGAAAACAGCGATGCAACTATCGCAATTGAACCAGGGACAATGAATAGTAACCGAGACGATCTATTTGCGGCTGCAGATGCATGTTTTAAAATGCAAAAGGCAGTAAAGGGGATGGACTTTGAACAAGAAGTAACAGCGACAATAAATAACCTCTATGAAAAAATTCTACCAGAAATAGATAACGAATTATCCACATTGGGTTTATCTGAAAATATGGATGCACTGAATCAGCTTTTCAAAGAGCACATGGCCAACATGGCTTCGGAGTATAATTACACATTAAAATAAACCTTTAAAATGTTTTTTAGAGTGCCTTTTCTTGTACAAATCCTTTTTAGAAGGAGAATTTGGAGAGGAAAAGATGCTAATGCAGTATATCTAACCTTCGACGATGGTCCAGATAGAGATACAACTCCATGGGTTTTAGATTTATTGAAAAGAGAAAATATCAAAGCTACCTTCTTTTGCATCGGTCAAAATATAGAAAATAACCCTTCGCTTTTTAATGATATTCTCGAGAACGGACATTCCATTGGAAACCATACCTTCAATCATGAAAAGGGTACAAAAACTGAAAAATCAACTTATATTAACTCGATTTACAAAACCGAAGCGCTCTACCCCTCTGAATTTTTTCGACCACCATATGGACGGATGAATGTGTTTCAGGTAAACAAACTTATATCCATGGGGAAAAAAATAATAATGTGGACGTGGAATGCACAAGACTACAAAAAATCATCAAATCACGCCCATATTATTGAGAAAGCTAAAATCATTCAAGGACGAGATATCCTATTATTTCACAACAGTAAAAAGAGTGCTCAAAATATGAAAAAAAGTCTTCCAGAGGTTATCAAAATTGTTAAACAAAAACAGCTTTTATTTAAGCTGCTGGATTAAATTGAATAGGAATGATGGTTAGGTCTAAAATCTTGATTTATTTGTTGGCATTCTATGTCCTCCTTCAATTTGTTTGGTGGGGTTACCAAATTCTTGATTTAGGAGCGCTTGCCGACCAAACGCAAGAGGACACATCGAGAAGAATCATCATGATAATTGGAGAAGGAGGGGTATTTATATTGATCCTCATGGCTGGATTTTGGAAAATTCAACAATCAATTGCAAAAGAAATTCAATTGTCTCAAAGACAAAATAACTTTATGCTTTCTGTTACCCACGAATTGAAGACTCCGTTAACCTCGACCCAATTGGCACTTCAAACACTAAAAAAACGAAACTTGAACACCGAGGTTCGTGAGAACTTAATTGCCAAAGCCCTAAATGCAAATCAAAGACTTTCTTCACTTATTGACAATATCATTAATGCTTCGAGATTAGAAAGCAATGATTTTACACCTCGTCTGGAAATATTTCCGTTAAATGCATTTCTGCAAGGCAAAACTGAAGAGCTTAAAATCATATATGAGCAGGCTAGTATAGCCCTTATTTGCGAGGTAGATATTATAAATGCAGATGCATATATGCTTGAAACGATATTCAATAACCTACTAGAAAATGCAATTAAATATTCAGACGAAAATCCAAAAATAGAGATTGCTGTAAAAAACAAGGGGCAAATGACAGAAATAACTATTGCAGACCAAGGAGTTGGAATTTCAGCACAAGAAAAAACACAAATATTTAAGAAGTTTTACCGAGTGGGTAATGAAATATCACGAAGCCAAAAGGGAAGTGGTTTGGGTTTATTCATAACAAGCGAATTTGTTCAACTTCATAAAGGGCGTATCAAATGCGAAAACAACAATCCCAAAGGGACAAAATTTATCATCGAATTACCACATGGATAATAAAATTGGCTTGATCATTTTAGATGGTTGGGGTATCGGAAATAAAGATGAAACGGATGCTATTCATACGGCTCGAACACCATATTTTGATAAACTAATTGAGCAATATCCTAGTGCACAACTCACCACCTACGGGGAGGCTGTTGGATTGCCCGAAGGACAAATGGGAAACTCTGAGGTTGGGCATTTAAATATCGGTGCAGGACGAATTGTTTATCAGGAATTGACAAGAATCAATAAAAGCATTCAAGATAAAAC
>CAJWAO010000007.1 GCA_913020765.1 uncultured Flavobacteriales bacterium
AAAAAATGGTCGGAGGTATGTGACTTTGATATGGTCAATGCGGAATTTAGTTGGTTTAAAAATGCAAAAACAAACATTACCGAAAACTGCATTGATAGGCATCTAAAGGAAAAAGGAGCAAAAACAGCCCTTATTTTTGAACCAAACGCCACTACGGAAACAGCTGAACACATTTCATACAACGATCTTCATATACGCGTCTGTAAAATGGCAAATGTCCTCTTGGCATTAGATGTGAAAAAAGGAGACCGCGTAGCGATATATCTACCTATGATCCCCGAGCTGGCAATTGTTGTACTTGCCTGCGCGAGAATAGGTGCGATTCATTCTGTAATTTTCGCAGGCTTTTCCTCAAGCGCATTGGCAGCAAGAATTAATGACGCAAGCTGTAAGCTTGTTGTAACGGCAGACGGTGGATTTCGTGGAAGTAAGACAATCGACCTTAAAAGCATTGTAGATGAAGCATTAAAAGACTGCCCCTGCGTTCAAAATGTGATTGTTGCCGAACGCACAAAAACGGAGGTTGAGATGCACCCAACAAGAGACAAATACTTGAACGAGCTTTTGAAAAGCGCTTCCGAAGTACACCAGGCCGAGCAGATGGATGCAGAGGATCCACTTTTCATTCTTTACACCTCCGGCTCGACAGGAAAACCAAAAGGAATGGTACATACAGTTGGAGGGTACATGGTGTATACCGCGTATACTTTCAAAAATGTTTTTGCTTACGAGGAAGATGATATTTATTGGTGTACAGCAGATATTGGCTGGATTACAGGGCATTCCTACATCCTATATGGGCCTCTTTTAAATGGAGCTACTTCCATTCTTTTCGAGGGGATTCCGACTTTTCCAAACCCCGGCCGATTCTGGGAGGTTGTTGATAAATTTGGTGTAAATCAGTTTTACACGGCACCAACAGCCATCAGAGCATTGGCAAAAGAATCTCTCGAATATGTAGAAAAGTATAAGCTCAGCTCTTTAAAAGTTATTGGTAGCGTAGGTGAACCAATTAATGAAGAGGCATGGCAATGGTATCATAACAATATTGGCAAAGGGAACTGTCCAATTGTTGATACCTGGTGGCAAACTGAGACGGGAGGTATATTAATTTCGCCCATACCCCAAGTATCTCCTCAAATCCCGACATATGCAACAACTCCGCTTCCTGGAATACAACCTGTTCTTATGGATGAATCAGGAGGAGAGATTATGGAATCTGAGGGTGAAGGTAAACTTTGTATTAAATATCCTTGGCCTTCAATCGCACGAACGATATGGGGAGACCACAAACGTTACAAGGAAACCTATTTTAGTGCCTATCCTGGGTATTATTTCACTGGGGATGGCGCCTTACGCAATAAGGAAGGGATGTACAGAATCACAGGGCGCGTAGATGACGTGATTATCGTTTCAGGCCATAACCTCGGAACCGCCCCCATTGAGGATGCGATTAATGAGCATAATGACATAGCAGAGTCAGCCATAGTCGGTTTCCCACATGATATTAAAGGAAATGCACTCTATGGTTTCGTAACAACAAAAGCTGAAGTGAATAATGAGGAGCAGCTAAAAAAAGACATAAATGCACTCATATCAGCAAAAATTGGCCCGATTGCAAAGTTGGATAAAATTCAATTCACCTCGGGATTGCCCAAGACAAGATCTGGTAAAATTATGCGCAGAATACTGAGAAAAATAGCCGAAGGAAACCTATCTGACTTTGGAGACATTAGTACTCTACTAAATCCAGAGGTGGTAGAACAAATAAAGAATGGGAGAGAAACATAAAGACAACTTTACCAGTTGTAGCATGAAAAATAAATCCTTTTTGAGTATTGTAGCACTATTCGTTTTACTTTCCTGTAGTAACTCCATGGATATTAGTGAGGATGATAAAGGTATCGAGCTTGTTATCCTTGGAACTATACAAGATGCGGGATCACCTCAAATTGGATGTAATAAAAAATGCTGTAAAGATCTACTGTCACGAGGAAGTTCTGAGAGAATGGTGGTTTCGTTAGGTGTCATTGACCACAATACAAAACAACAATACTTATTTGAAGCGACACCAGACTTTCCTTTTCAATTGCATCATTTACAGCGGATTTCTAATCATTATGAGCTACCTAATGGTATATTTATTACACATGCACATATCGGACATTATACGGGGCTCATGCATCTGGGAAAGGAGGCGATGAGTAGTAAAGATGTCAAAGTATACGTAATGAGTGAAATGAAAAAATTCTTAACGCAAAATGGCCCTTGGAGTCAACTTGTGAGCAATTCGAATATCAACCTTGTCAGCCTCGAAGCATCTAAAGAAATTTCAGTAAACAAATCACTTAGCGTTACTCCGTTTATCGTCCCTCACAGGGATGAATACTCTGAAACCGTTGGTTTTATAATTAAAGGCAAATTCAAAACGGCCTTATTCATTCCAGATATTGACAAGTGGGATAAGTGGGAACAAAGCATAATGGAAGAAATCAAAAAAGTGGATTATGCCTTTATTGATGGAACTTTTTACAGTGGCGAAGAAATTGGACATCGAAACATTGCTGAAATCCCTCACCCATTTATAGAGGAATCAATGAGCTTGTTCAAGGCACTGTCCAAAAAAGACAGAAATAAGATATATTTTATCCACTACAACCATACAAATCCTGTCTTAGATCTCAAAAATAGCGCTTGTAGAGAAATAGAAGAAAATGGTTTTCACCTCGCACGCAAGAACGATAGATTTCGCCTTTAAAATAAACTAGTACTTCACAAACTTGGATGTTGACATTCCATTATCGGTATAAATTTTTACGACGTAGCTTCCCTTTCTAAAATCTGAAACATCTGTAATGTATTCGGCAAATGAATCACTTGCATTCATGGAATCACTCCTAAGGATACGTCCTGAAAGGTCAAGTATCTCGATATACGCAGACCCTTCAATTTTACCTTCAATTTCTACAGTCAATTCATTAAGAACTGGATTTGGAAAAACTTTAATCTCGTTTAAATTAGGTATTTCGTCGATCCCCAATTCAAAACCCACAGAAAAATCAAATCGATGGTAAGAGCCAAAATCACCCGGGAAAATCTCAATATAGCTCCCTCCCACTTTACGCAATCTAAACGCTCCTGCTGTCTCTCCTTCAACCTGTGATGAATACCAAAAAGAAAGTCCATCATCATCCCTATCCGATAGCACAATTGAATAGCAGCCTGGTTCCAAATCAAATGTATCTCTATATTGGAAATTATTTTGCAGCTGATCCCTTTCAAAAATTAGGTTCCCTGAACCATCAAATAATTCATAATAATTTTCATTGGCCTTATTATTTGTAGTAAACCAGACGAAAAATGGTCCATCGATTCTTTCTGGTGCCTCAAACTTAGAGGTGTTCACACTATTCTGCTGATAATCGTCATTACCAAATACGCCATTGACATTTCGAACATATGCGGTAAAGGTCATATTTTGATCAAGGTCTGTCC
This sequence comes from uncultured Flavobacteriales bacterium, assembly GCA_913020765.1. Taxonomy (GTDB): domain Bacteria; phylum Bacteroidota; class Bacteroidia; order Flavobacteriales_D; family Crocinitomicaceae; genus UBA952. Next base: position 3,496 of record CAJWAO010000007.1, read on the forward strand.
ACCATGCATCCGAAGATACTGGGATCTCAACGATTTCTTCTTCCATAAATCCTAAATTTCCCGTCCACTCATAATTGATATTATCGCCATAGGTAATCCAACATTGTATCGTACATGAGGTCAAAGCTTGGGCTCCAGTATTTCGAAGTACAACTCTAGGGTTTGAGCAAGTTGGATTCCATTTTCGATAATACTCGTAATTGCTTGGATTTAATATTTCAGCGATAGCTGCATCATTTTGAAAATTTGGTTCAGAATAGGAGATCAAATCATAGGCGGCACGATAATTTCCTCCACCCTGACCCGGATCAAAGGCAGGAACGTCATTGATCACATAGTCAAGGGCCACAGAATCCCCGGGGGACACATAGGGAGTGAGCTCAAATTCATATTCTTTCACCTTATCTCCTGGACACCAACCCTCTCTCGCATATGGCCAGGTTCCTCCCTGACCTGTAAGTGGATTATTTCCGCAATCTTCCTCTTCATATATATCCCATTCAAATCTTGTAACACCATCAACTTTAATACTGTGGTCATTAGACACCCACTCACAACATGCTGCATTTCCAACCTGACCGTGCCCCGACATTCTTGTTTTTATTTTAAACCCAGAAGATGAATCTGAAAGAAAAACTTTCTTTTCTTGTAGCACATTATCTTCTGCCATTGCTGTAAAACCATAAGATCTAAAATCAGACCATATTGGTTCTCTTTTATGAACATCACGAGGAGGAATACCCTCAATGAAAGCAAAGCTGAGATCCAAAAGCTCTTGCGTGTTATGGGCGGCAAGATCAACTACATCTCTGAGGTAATCTTGATAATCCGTAACATCATAAATCCAATAAAAACCATTCGGCCCCAAATCAAATTGAATGCCGTAAGGAGTGATATATCGAGCTATTTCGACGTCATAAATTATTTCATAAGGGTTTTCAAAGAAAGTAATTTGTTCATTGGTTACTGATTCTGAAGTAGAATAATCTAATTCAGAAATAATATTTCCATTGATGTCCGTTTTGGTTTCTGCACCTCGCGGAGCACACGCAAATGCATCTGTAATTTCAAAATGCCGATCAACCGTTTCAAATTCAAAGAGCACCTCTGGTTCAATTTGGGCATCTTTCCAACGAACAACATCATTTGAGGAAGATGAAACACTACCAGTCCCGAAAGAAATTTTCATTCTACGGATATCGGTATCCACCCCTGAAAGCGGATTTTCGGTAAAATCGAACATTCCCCTAGATGATGGCATCAGATGGTAATTATTAGGACCTAAATCAACAGCTAAAGCAAGGTTGTCAAATGAGTACGCTACCCTTAAATCTGCCCAGTTTGGATGGCTACTGTTTAATGATCTCCGATACCAATCACTAATGGTTGATGAATCCAAAGCCGCTGAAAAAACTTGAAAATCGTCAATTTTTCCTTTCCACGAATTACCCAAATTTCTATTTGCACCAATCACAAACCTATGCAAATAACCCACCGATTTTGTCTTATCTGAACCCGAATGCCAAAGCTCACCATCCCGATAAATAAACATCTCCCCCGTAGATTGAGATTTCACAAAGGTCCAATGGTGCCATTCATCATCAATACCTGCCGAGGACATATCAGCATCTATACGGTCATAGCCAGAACCTTCCCCACAATCCCAGTAAATACGTCCATTACTCCAAGGCATATGAATATTAATGACCCTTTGATTCAATGTATCATAGGCCTCCAGTAAAGACGTATTAGAACCTGTATTTCCTCCACCCTTTACCCATAATCCGATGGTAAGGTCATCCCCCATATCCAAATCAGACATTTCAAGTAAAGCATGATTTGTTTCATCAAAGGTCAATACACCATTTCTTGTTCCCAGGTTTACCGCAAGATTGGCAGTAAAATCCTCAGTTTCAAATTCAATTTGATTAGATGCACCAATGCTATGGTCAAATGAAAATTCAACAATTAAATTATCGCTACCATTCCATGAAAACGGCTGATAAAAGAAAAACTCATTTTCTCCCAATTGTAATTCGTTTCCTGTTGAAGTATCGCGATTCAAATCATATACAGTTGTGAAGCCATCGAAATGTAAATTTGAAAGTACAGTTTCAGTAGTACCTTTTATGCGTATAATTGGATTCAGCAATTCGCCTCCCCCGGTGAGGTCAGAAACATATAAAGAAAGGGACTGTATTGCTCCAGCTGAAATACCCGCCGAAGTCAACTCCGAGGCTGTGACAAGCATTTGATATTTACCTCCTCTTTGGTTCAAATCAAATGGATAAAAAGCTGTTGTCGTTGAGGTTTGATTTAAGGAATGTTCTGTTAGTGGTTCAGCAAAACGCTCATGCTGTAAAACCTCAACCGAATTTTTATAAGTATACCCCCAAGGCTCGTAATCAAAAGGACTAGAAGAAGAATAGTTATGCAAGTATCTTACGCTATCCACACGCACGGAGTCAAAATTTCCCGTGTGATCGAACACACGAGTATATGTTAAGTAATCCCATTCTCCACAATTAAACTGATCCCAGGTTGTGAGAGGACTGCATTTAAGCTTATAGTACATTAAAACCTTTTCAAACCTTTGGTCATTTAATTCTGAAGGGAAGGTAAAATTGGCTCTTCTTGTGGTAATCGAATCAAAGGTGAAGGTTTGAACCCAGGTGGTATCTTGTGAAAAAGATTGAAAGCTAAAGCAGAAAATTAATGATACTAGGGAACCTAAAAATCGTTTGGGATGCATGGACTTGTTTTTACCAAAAATAATCAAAAAGCACCTGATTAAAAATCTCAGAAATAAGAATTTAAAAAACCTCCATTAAGAAAAATGAATGTTCTATTTTGCAAACAATTCTAGGGCCAAAGACAAACGCTCCCTTATTTTTGTTCTGTCAATTATAAAATCTAAGAATCCATGGTCTAAGAGAAATTCGGCCGTCTGAAATCCCTCAGGAAGGTCGCGCCCAATTGTTTCTTTGACAACTCTTGGACCCGCAAACGCAATAAGTGCGCCAGGCTCAGCAACATTTATATCTCCGAGCATCGCAAAAGAAGCAGTTACCCCACCAGTAGTTGGGTCGGTCAGATATGAAACGTAGGGTAACCCAGCATCCGCGAGCTGTCCCAACTTTCCAGAAATCTTAGCCATCTGCATTAACGAGAAACCAGCCTCCATCATTCTCGCGCCGCCAGATTTAGAGATAATAATAATAGGACATTTGAGCTTTATTGCTTCATCAATAGCACGCGCCACTTTTTCACCCATAACAGACCCCATGGAACCTCCAATAAAACCAAAATCCATTGCAGCAACCACCAGATCGTGCTTATTTAGTTTTCCCTTAGCGGTTCTTATGGCATCTGTCAATCCCGTTTTACCTTGTGTAGTTTTTACACGATCGACGTATTTCTTGGTATCCTCAAATTTCAGCGGGTCTCCCGATGTGACTTTTGAATCTAGTTCTTTAAATTTTCCGCCATCGAAAATAATTGAAAAGTATTCCCGAGAACCGATACGCTCGTGATGTGAGCATCTATCACAAACATAATTTAGCTTTTCTAAATCCCCTTTTGTAAATATCGTTTTACACTTCGAACATCTTGACCACAAGCCTTCAGGAACTTCCTTTTTTTCACTTGTCGTCGTTGTAATACCTTCTTTGTTTCTTTTGAACCAGCTCATTTGATTTCTTTATATAAAATTAGCAAAGATTTATAAAGTGTTGATGTTATTGAGATCAGAAAAACATTGCTCAAGCCTTTCGTGAAATGTAATTTCCCCCTCACGCAACCATTTTCGAGGGTCATAATATTTCTTATTGGGAACATCGGCGCCATCTGGATTACCTATTTGGGTTTTTAAATAGTCGTGGTTCTTCAAAATATAGTCTCTTGCCCCCTCTGTAAAGGCAAATTGTAGATCTGTATCAATGTTCATCTTTATTACCCCATATGAGATTCCTTCGCGAATTTCTTCAAGACTGGAGCCAGAACCTCCATGAAAAACAAAATCTACGGGATTTGGTCCGGTGTTAAATTTCTCTTCAACAAACGCCTGAGAGTTTTTAAGGATTTTTGGAGTTAGCTTGACATTCCCTGGTTTGTATACACCATGAACATTACCAAAGGCTGCAGCGATTGTGAATCGTGATGAAATCTTCATTAACTCCTCGTATGCATAAGCCACCTCATCAGGTTGGGTATATAATTTTGAGCTATCAACATCTGTATTGTCGACACCATCCTCCTCTCCGCCCGTGATACCGAGCTCTATTTCTAATGTCATACCGATTGAACTCATTCTTTTCAAATAGGTCTTACAAAGTTCGATATTCTCCTCGATTGGTTCCTCGGAGAGGTCAATCATATGCGAACTATATAACGGAACACCATGGATTTTGAAGTGCTTTTCACCTTCATCCAATAAACCATCGATCCAAGGTAATTTTGATTTATGGCAATGGTCAGTATGTAAAATCACCGTAGCGCCATATGCTTCGGCCAAACGATGAACATGCCTTGCACCAGAAATTGCACCTATTATCGTCGATTGTTCAGCTTCATTACTTAATCCTTTTCCAGCAAAGAACTGCGCACCACCATGAGAAAACTGAATAATCACAGGAGCATTTAAACGCGCTGCTGTTTCCATTACTGCATTCACTGTGCTCGTACTAGATACATTCACTGCAGGTAGCGCAAATGCTTTTTCTTTGGCATAGGAAAATATTTTTTGGACTTCATCTCCAGTCGCTACTCCTTTTCTTATTGTATGACGCATTATCTTAATATTTGGTCTCGCAAAAGTAAAGATTTTAAAAAAAATAATGAATAAAATAAATTTGACAATTGTTCGTTATTAAAAAAAATGTTGCCTATGATGCATAAATACCCTGCAGAAAGTAAGCCGTATAAATCACAATCTTTACCACACCCTTCGTCTGTACAATTCATTTTAAACTACAGCAAGGCCTTTGAAGTAAAAAAACTAAAGAGGAAAAAAATACTGGTTTGCAAGAATTAAATAAAACGCCTTCGGGCGTTTTTTTTATGTCTCATTTGAATAACTATTTTTGTACTCCATGGACTTCAGCCTTCAATCTGATTTTAAACCTACAGGAGACCAACCGAGAGCAATTCTAGAGCTCACTAAAGGTGTCGAAGACAATGTTCCATTTCAAACGCTTTTAGGTGTTACCGGAAGTGGAAAAACTTTTACCATCGCCAATGTCATCGAAAAGGTAAACAAACCGACCTTAATTCTTTCGCACAACAAAACTTTAGCAGCCCAACTTTACGGTGAGTTCAAACAATTCTTTCCAGACAATAAAGTAGAATACTTTGTCTCATACTATGATTACTACCAACCTGAAGCATACTTACCCGTAACCAATACCTACATAGAAAAAGACCTTCAAATCAATGACGAAATCGAAAAACTCAGGCTTTCAGCAACATCAGCATTACTCTCAGGAAGACGGGATGTGATTGTGGTAGCATCTGTATCTTGTATTTATGGTATTGGTAATCCAACGGAGTTCAAAAACAGTATAATCAAGATCAAAAAAGGTGAAGTAATTCCAAGAAATAAGCTGCTCATGAAATTCGTGACAAATTTATACTCTCGGTCAGATGAGTTTTTTGAGCGAGGTACCTTCAGAGTGCGCGGAGATACTGTTGATTTATTCTTGGCATATACAGATTATGCCATACGCTTTGAGTTTTGGGGAGATGAAATTGAAAATATCAGCTCTATAGATCCTGAGAGCGGTGAAGAAATTGAACAATTGGATGACCTACTCATTTATCCTGCGAACTTATTTGTATCGAGTCCTGAAAATACCCAAACTGCCATTCATGAGATTCAAGACGATATGCTGCAGCAGGTTGAGGCGTTTAGAGAGGCTGGTAAAATAGAGGAAGGACAAAGGCTAAAAGACCGTGTTGAATATGATTTGGAGATGATTCGAGAGCTAGGTTATTGCTCTGGGATAGAAAATTACTCTAGGTATTTTGACCGCAGACATCCAGGACAGAGACCCTTCTGTCTCTTGGATTATTTTCCTGAGGACTACTTGATGGTGGTAGATGAAAGCCACGTCACCTTACCGCAAGTAAAGGGGATGTATGGTGGAGACCGCGCTCGAAAGATTAATCTTGTAGATTACGGATTTAGATTGCAGGCTGCCATTGATAACCGACCCTTAAAATTTGAAGAGTTCGAAACCATGTATGCACAGTGCATTTATGTTTCGGCAACACCGGCAGATTATGAAGTAGCGCGTTCTCAAGGTGTGATTGTTGAACAGCTCATTCGACCTACAGGCCTTCTCGACCCAATCATTGAGGTCAAACCAAGTAAAAATCAAATTGATACGCTCATTACTGAGATTCAAATTCGAATTGAAAAAAAAGAAAGGACGCTCGTTACGACACTAACAAAAAGGATGGCCGAAGAGCTTCAGAAATACCTTACGAAGATGGGTATACTCTGTCGCTATATTCACAGTGAAATTGATACTATTGAAAGGGTAGAAATACTTAGACAGCTGAGACTTGGTGAGTTTGACGTACTTATCGGAGTCAATTTACTTCGTGAAGGACTTGACCTTCCTGAGGTTTCTTTTGTGGCAATTTTAGATGCCGATAAAGAAGGATTTTTAAGAAACGAACGTTCGCTAGTACAGACCATTGGAAGAGCGGCTCGAAACGTAAATGGATATGTATTAATGTTTGCGGACAGAATTACAAAATCAATGCAAGCAACAATCGATAAAACTCAGAATAGAAGATCAGTCCAAGCAGCGTACAATAAGAAACATGGAATTACGCCAACAGCACTTCAAAAATCAAAAGAGCTGATTTTAGAATCTACAAAAGTTGCCGACGGCGATAAAAAAGAAAAAAGACCGAATATTACGAAGGAATTAATAAAAGAAGGCTTTAATAAAGCTGACTTTAAAAATGAAGCAGCATTGGACCTTGAGATAAAAACAGTGAAAAAAGCGATGGAAAAGGCCGCAAAAGACCTCGATTTTATAGAGGCTGCAGGTTTCAGAGATCAAATGCGGGCGCTTCAAAAACTAAAAAAATCTTATGCTTGATAAAATCAGAATACAAGAATTTCGCATCCTTGCACTCATTGAAGGAGTATCCTATTTGACTTTTGCAGTTACGATGCCATTAAAATATGTCTATGAGATTACAGCACCCAATTATTTTGTTGGAATGCTTCATGGCTTGGTATTTTTACTTTACTGTCTATGGTTATTGCTCTTGACCATGAAAAGGGAATGGAGCTGGTTTCGAGGAATTTTATTTTTCATTGCGTCACTCATTCCTTTTGGTACATTTTATATCGATAACAAATATTTAAAAGCAGCTATTTGAAAAATAGCTCGATTTTTAATATCTATTCACAAAACATTGTTCATCTAAAACTCAATTTTAAAGCTTCCCCTATTTAGAATTGCTACATTTGTTTAAAAATTAAAAGTAATGGCAAACGATTTGTTAAAAGGAAAACGAGGAATCATATTTGGCGCATTAAATAGCCAATCTATCGCATGGAAGGTGGCTGAGCGTGCCCACGAGGAAGGTGCTACTTTCGTACTAACTAATGCACCTATCGCCATGCGAATGGGAGAAATAAATAATCTAGCAGATGCAACCGGAAGTAAAATCATACCTGCGGATGCCACAAGTACAGAGGATCTTGACAACTTAGTTACGCAGTCTATGGAAATACTCGGTGGTAAGATTGACTTCGTTTTGCATTCCATAGGAATGTCTCCAAACGTTCGTAAAAAGAAACATTACACGGAGAATGATTACCGTTTCTATAGTCAGACTATGGATGTTTCAGCAACTTCATTACACAAAACATTGGCAACTTTATATAAACATGATGCAATGAATGAGTGGGGTTCTGTTTTAGCATTGTCCTACATTGCCGCTCAAAGAATTTTCCCTGACTATAATGATATGGCAGATGCCAAGTCATTGTTGGAATCTATCGCACGTTCTTTCGGTTACCATTACGGAATCAAAAATAAAGTTCGTGTAAATACAATATCTCAATCGCCTACGGTTACCACCGCGGGACAAGGGATTAAAGGATTCAAAGAATTCATCAACTTCTCCGAGCAAATGTCGCCACTTGGAAATGCAAGTGCCTTAGCATGTGCAGACTACTGCTTAAGTATGTTCTCTGATTTAACGAAATATGTTACCATGCAGAATCTTTTCCATGATGGAGGTTTTTCAAATACAGGAGTTACCCAGCCCGTAATCGAACGCTTCGGGGACGAATAAAATATTACCAATAACCTACCGTACAAAGGGGATCACTTAATTGGGTCCCTTTTTTTATGAACAATACCTTCCATTCCACGTTTTAAATAAAAAAATACTATGGGATTCTTTACACGAAAAAGTAAAAAAGACAAGCTAAACGAGCAATACAAGAAAAAACTAGAACAAGCCTACAAAATGTCAACAAGCAACCGCTCTGAGAGCGACCGACTGACTGCTGAAGCCAATGACATTCTTGAGGAAATTAAGAAGCTCGAAGAGGCTGAATCTTAATCTTTTTTCCAGTCCGCGCCTTTATTCTTTGTGTAAGGAATGATTCCTTCTAGCTTTGACTCCATCTCATTCAGTGCGCCAATTATCTCATTCAATTCAGTCCGCAAAGCATTGTATTGCTTTTCGGCAATCTGCTTGTTTAATCGATGTGTTTTGGTGACACCAGCAGTGTTCTGGTAAATCTGATAAGCTACCATTCCGAGACGACCAGAAATACTTGGGACAGTTTCGAATTCTCTCGATGATTTCGCCTTATCGCCCCACATCAACACCTCTAAATCCTTGAGTGAAACCATCATTTCACGAATAGACTTTAAGAACGTTAAATCCGTATTTGGATAGTTCAGCAATGCTTTTTCAATCAATTCAATGCTTTCCTTTGTTTCACCCATCACCTTCTCCGTTCCACTTACTTTTCGGTTTAGTTCTGATATTTCCGCTCGAAATGCCTTCAAGTCCTCTGGATTTTTAGCAAGTAAAGTTTGGTTGTTTAAGCCCTTTACAGTGAACGCCTGTTTATCCACTAAAAGCTCAACGATTCCGTCTTTTACAAGACTTACACTCACAGAGTAATCACCTGGCGTAACCAAGAAACCACTTCCTTTTGAACCTACTGGATCGGTAGTATTCGTTCTTAAATTCCATACCTGACGCTGAATTCCTTTTTTAGGAGTTGATTTCATACGACGAATCTCACTTCCTGAAGCATCGTAAATCTGCCATACTAAGGAGGCTTTGCCTTCTAAATCCTCTGCCCGAATCTCCTCAAAGGAAGGATAATAGACAGGCTCGCCATCTTTCTCTAGTTTCTTCTCCTTTTTCTGCCTTTTTGAACGCAATGAAGAGGCCACTTTATCTAAATAGAGACTAAAGGTGGCACCAAATTCAGGGTTTTTGGCTGACCACATATTATGACCTTGAGAGCCTGTACCACGGCCACCTAATGGTGTTGCCGGAACATATAGTAATGCATCTTTCACTGGAAAAAGATGTGCTCTTTTATTCAAAATATCTTCACCAACTGTACGAAGTGGCTCATAATTATCTAAAACGTAAAACCCTCTTCCGAAAGTAGCTGCGACAAGATCATTTTCTCTTTGTTGAATATCTAAATCATAAACGGCGATGGTCGGCAGTCCTGATAGTTTTGTCCAGTGTTGACCTTTGTCAATAGAGAAAAAGGCACCAAATTCAGTTCCAACAAACAGTAAATCCGGATTGACATGGTCTTGCTTGATACAGTATACGTTTCCTCTTTTCGGAAGATTCGAAGCAATCGACTCCCAAGACTTTCCTTGATCGCTTGTACGCAATAAATAAGGTGTGAAATCTCCATCTCGCTGACTATTAAAAGCGACGAAGGCCTCATTTACATCATGTAAAGATGCGGTGAGCATATTGACCTTAGTACGCGTTGGAACGCCTTTAATCTCATCGATCTTACGCCATGTTTTTCCGTCATCGTTGGTGACTTGAATCAAGCCATCGTCTGTTCCAGCATAAAGCAAACCTTGTTTCAAAGGCGATTCATCCAAGGCAACGATATTTCCATAGATCGTCGTGGACTTATTCTTCATGACGGCATCCATGGTCCAAACCTGACCCATTACCGGTAATTTATTTCGGTCCAGCTGACGTGATAAATCTGGAGAAATTGTTTTCCAATCATCTCCTCTATTCTCAGATTTAAACAACTTATTGGCAGCAAAATAGATGGTCGAAGCATCATGTCGAGAAACCAATAAAGGAGCATCCCAATTCCATCGATAAGCTGGCTCATTTTCACCAGGCATCGGTTGAATCGGCACTTTTTCACCTGAGGCTTTGTCATAACGGACAATCCAGCCATATTGAGCTTGAGCATAAGTAATATTCGGATTCTCCCAATCCGTTGCAGATTCAAAGCCATCTCCACCATTGGTGATAAACCAATCAAGGTTTAAAATACCGGCAGAATTTTTAGTTGCAGAAGGACCTCCCATGGAGTTGTTGTCCTGAGTTCCACCGTAAATGTTGTAAAAAGGAGCATCATTGTCCGTAGTAACCTTATAAAATTGAATGATCGGTATATTGGCAAAATATCTCCACTCTTTGGCATGTGTGTAAGTCTCATATACGCCTCCGTCACAACCAACAACCCAATGATCAGTATTACTCGGGTCTATCCAAATAACATGGTTGTCAACATGTTTCTTATTCTCACCCGTGCGCTGAAATGTCTTACCGCCATCCTCAGTGTGATGCAGATAGGTATTCATTGAGAATACTTTGTTGACGTCTTTAGGATCACAGAAAATTTCTTGGTAATAATTACCACTAGTCGCATAATCGCTTTGCTTTGACCAGTTTTCTCCTTTGTTCGTTGATTTGTAGAAGCCTTTCTGACCATATCTAGCCTCGACAATGGCATAGACTACATTTGGATCGGCTGGCGAAACTGATAGCCCTACACGGCCCATATAACCTGCTGGTAATCCTTTGTTAATCTCTACCCAGGTATCTCCACCATCAATAGACTTATATAGACCTGACTCTGGACCACCACTGATAAATGTCCATTCTCTTCTTCTTCGCTGATGCGCAGAGGCATATAATATATTTGGATTAGAAGGGTCCATATGTATTTCTGCAATACCCGTGTTTTCGGAAACAAATAAGGTTCTATTCCATGTCTTTCCGCCATCTGTGGTTTTGTATACGCCTCGGTCGCCTCCACTGCTCCATAGTGGACCATAGGCAGCAACCCATAGCGTATTTTCATCTGTAGGATGTATTACGATTCCTCCAATATGTTCACTGTTTTTTAGCCCCATATTTTTAAATGATTTTCCAGCATCAAGAGACTTGTAGACCCCATCCCCATATGATACAGAACGTTGGTTATTATTTTCCCCAGAACCCACCCAAACTGTATTTTTATTAGATGGCGCAATTTTAACACAACCAATGGAATAAGAGGCGTACGTATCAAAAATAGGCTCGAAAGTAATGCCATGATTTTGTGTTTTCCATAGGCCACCTGAGGCAGTAGATACATACCAAGTATCCGTATTAGAAGGATGGATCGCAATATCAGATACCCGACCTGAAGTTAATGCAGGCCCGACCATTCTGAAAGAAAGAGCTGAAACCGTACCAGCATCAATATTATTTTTTTGTTGTGCACAGGCCGAAAAAGCCAGTGTGATAAAAATGAGATTAAGAAACTTCATAAGCTATTGTGAATTTATTTTTTAGTTGTTGTTATTCTATGGAGCATTAGGGTTAGTTAATGGTAATCTTTTCTACATGATTTTTTTGACCATCGTTAACATGTAAGACGTAAATACCTGCCTTCACGTCTAAATCAATAAGTGATTCCTGTGTATGTAATATTTGATGATGTACAATTCTTCCATCTGAAGCATACACAATTAGCTTTGGCGACGACAAAGCATGCATTATTCGAAACTGACCTTTAGATGGATTTGGATAAATGGAAAATGGTACCACCGATTCGTCTATCCCACTCATCTGCCCCATAACATTGATGTTGTCCAAGAAAAAATTATTACCATAACCATTGATACCAACGAAACGAAGAGCAACACTTTGTCCTAAGTAGGCACTTAAATCAATCGAATTGTTCACGGACCAATCTGCACAATCCGATGGATACCAATCATCGTTGGTACTAGGAACAGTAATCAAATCTTCACCATAAGCATAGAACAACGTGTCATAGCTCTCCCAACAGTCTGAACTGATATCAATTCGGAAACCGTCTTCATAGCTACCACCCCATTTGGTGTATGCATAATCATATTCCAATATTGCACTCAAAGCAGTTGTTAAGTCTATTTTCGGTGAAATTAATTCTGCCTCATCTCCCGATTGACTAATCGCAAAGTGGTTAATCATGATACAATTTGTTGGGCTACATTCTGGGCCATTTTCTGTGTAAAAAGGTGACCAACCAAAAGAATTATTCGCATTGTATTGCGTCCAAAATTCAGTAATTCCAGACTCAAAGTCTTCAATTACGTCGAGAGGTGTAAGTGCTTCTTGATATTCAATAAACATTGGATAGCTTTGTGTACTTGTCCCGAAATCATCTGTAACAGTAAGAGTCACATCGTAGAAACCGGCGTTTTCATAAACAACCAATGGATTTTGCTCATTAGAGCTTGCAGGCATACCCCCCGGAAAAGACCAAGACCATGTTGGATTTTCTGAAGACAGCACAGAATGATCAATAAACTGAACCTGATTATCTAGACAAGAGACTTTGAATTTATCCGCCGCGATTTGCGCCATGGGGACAGAGTTTTCATACAATTCAACCTCATATACACTTCTATTTGTGGCGTTTCGCAACAAACCATCCTTGTATTTTACTACTAGCTTGGTAGAGGTTGAACTTAAAGGCAGGTTGTTGTTAAATAATGCCCATTCAGTCATTGAATTATTTCGATAATAAACCGCTCTTCGCGTGCCAATATATACGCCTCCTGCGGTTCCTTTTTGATGTTCAATATTCGTAATCACTTCTCCATTCAGTGTGGAAGTGGTATAATTCCCCCATGTTGCACCTCCATCCGTCGATTTAAAAACCATGCGGCCATCTAAATTGGTGGACCCATATTGAGAAGTTCTCGCCGCCCAAACAACATTTTCATCATTTGCACTCACTGCTATATCGAAAGGAACCCATAAATCTCCATTTAGCAAAGCGTTTGGCGGCGTGATTTCTGTCCAATTTAGACCACCATCTTGGGTTTTCCATATTTTTTTATCTCCCCACCAGCTCTCATAGGTTGTAACATATATGTAATCTAAATCAGCTCTTGACAACTCAATGCTCATCACCTTGGCTTCAAAGGAATGAACTACTGAGAAGGTCAAGCCATTGTCCTCTGTTTTTAATAAGCTATTTCCCCTACCGAGATATATATGTTGGTTATTTCGTGGGTCCCATTCCAAGGTTGACGACTCACCAAAGATATAAGAGGCATTTGGTAGGGAATCGAATTGAAAGCCATCGATATTTTGGGTTCGATCACCGGATAGAATTCTTCCTTCGTAATCATCGTAAGCAATTCTATCATTTCCAAAATTCACGAAACCTCGTATACCATCTCCCCCCCCTGTACAAATCCAATCATTTATATAGGTATCGTTGTCTTTCAATAAGGTACCATTATGATATGCTCCACCGAGCATTACGTCTGTCTGTGGGCTTGCTCCAAAACCCCAAAAATCAGTCCCTTCAATGCCAACTTGAGACTTATTAATTGTGGTCCCACCATCCGTTGACATGAAAATACCTCCATCACAGGCAATCCATAATTCATCGCCAAAAAAACGAATATCATGAATGTCTGCATGAACATAACCAGGCTCAGCAGGTTCGGACCATTTTGCTGGACAAACCCAAGTCACTCCCGCATCATACGATACCCAATGGTTCACTCCTCCCAGATGGAGTTTATCTGGGTTTGCAGGATCTACTGCCAAGGCAACATCGTAATAGTATTGACCACCATCGTCTTGACCCTCTTTATCCCATCCCATCATATTTATATTGGTCAATGAAGGTGGTCCAGCTGGCTGGTTTCCACAGCATTGGAAGGTCCATGTTGTACCTTCATCCTGAGATATATATATTCCATAGGTGCCACTACCCCCGTTGGCCGATCCTGTTGCATTTGCGTATACAAGACTCGGATTGGCAGGTGTTACCGCAATCTCAACACGTTCTTGATGGTCATTTGGACCTATTGGGTTTGGCCAACCCGTTGTTTGAATCGTAAATGAATTGCCTCCATCTATTGATTTATAAAACTCGGTATGATTATCTACTACCTTAATCGTGTAAAGTATTGAGGCATTTGATGGATTGATTTCAATTTCCTGAAATTCTCCATCCATAACCTCAATCCAATTCAATCCTCCGTCTATTGATTTAAAAAAACCTCTATTCGAGGACAAATAAAGTTCTGACGGGATGGAAGGGTGCATAACAATATCCTTCACATTATGGTCTTCTGATTGGAAGGCAGCATCTCCTATTTCAAACCACGTTAAACCCCCGTCAAGGGTTTTAAAGAGGTCACCGTTACTTTCGAAATAAACAATGTCAGGGTTAGAATGATCAATTTCCAAAGCAAAAATTCTGTTAAGAACAAGGTCCCTAGTCATTAACGACCAATTTGCTCCAGCATTTATGGATTTCCACAATCCTGCCGTAGCGGTGCCAGCAAACATAATATTGGGATTACTTATTGAGCGCTCAACGGTATATACATGGGCTGAGCCAGGAGCATAGCTTCTACTAGCAGCTTCTTTGTCAAAGTCATATGGGCCTATGCAAATCCATTCGGAATCGGCATCTTTCTGAGTACGAAGTTTTTTCGAACGTTCTACATAGCTCTGATCACTTTTGGAAGTTGATGAAAAGTGAAGCTGTCTACTGAAGGAGCGCAGCCACCTCTTGTAATATTGCGTATGGGCATTTTTTTCAGCTGCATGTGTCCTGAAATAGATATCGTGTGCCTCAATTACTGCGCCAGGATCTGCATCATCAGCATACATTAATTCAACCCAATACGGGTTGTTGTTATCGCCTTTGTAATTCCTCTCTAGCTGTGCAAATGAAGATGTAAAAACACCTAAAATCGTAATTAACGTGTATAGAAACCGCATAGTTTTATTTTCGAGCATTAAAGTTAATCAAAAGAATGCGAAATCGTTTTCATTTCTTGCCCACTTATTTGAAGGGAAATATAGTACCTTCGCAACTCAAATATTCTATTATGATTATCTCAGAGGTAAGCTATCTTGGAAATTTAAGAACCGCTGCAAAGCATTTAAGGTCAAAGGATACCATCATCACGGATGCACCGATAGACAACAACGGAAAAGGTCAAGCATTTTCCCCCACAGATCTTGTGGCAAGTTCACTGGCCTCCTGTGTCATTACCGTTATAGGAATATATTGTGAAAAACATGACATTCCATTTCAGTTTTGCGAAGCGAAAGTCGAAAAGATTATGGGAAATAACCCAAGAAAAATTGATGCCATCAATGTGGTTTTCGAGGTCTCAAAAAATGAATGGGATTCAAAAACCTTACAAAAAGTTATTGCTATTGCCAACTCCTGTCCTGTTGGTATTACCATAGAAAATCAAGTTAGCATAGATTTAAAATTTCTATAAATGGAACACAGAAAAGAATCCTACCAAAGAAAGGAAAAGAAAGACATTATATTTGGTATTCATCCAGTTATTGAGGCTGTAAAGTCAAAACAAGAGCTCAATAAAATTATGATTCAAAGAGGTATTGAAAAAGAGCATTTTAGAGCGTTAAAAGAGGCGTTGGCAGATAAGGATTATAATATTCAATATGTACCCATTCAAAAGTTAAATCACCTAACGGCAGGAAATCATCAAGGAGTTGTGGCATTCGTGACCCCAATCGAATATCAAAATATTGAAACGCTTGTTGACCAGTGGGTTGAGGACGAAAAAAAACCTTGTATTCTAGCACTGGATAGAATTACAGATGTTCGAAACTTTGGAGCAATCGCGAGATCTGCGGAATGCCAAGGTGTTGATGCAATTTTAATACCTTCAAAAGGTTCTGCTCTTGTAACTGCAGATGCTATAAGAACATCCTCAGGAGCTTTGAGTCGAATTCCGGTTTGTAAAACAGATGACTTAAAGAATAGCTTGTTCTACATTCAACAATCAGGGTTTCGGATCATTGCTTGTACTGAAAAATCGTCTTTACCCCTCCAGGAAGTAAACCTAAGAGGAGCAATAGTTATTGTGATGGGATCTGAAGAGAACGGAATCACTTCAGATTTAATCAATATGTCAGACCTTCGTACCAATATTCCAATGCTCGGGGATATTGCCTCGCTCAATGTCGGTGTAGCAACGGGTATCATTTTATATGAAAAGATGCGACAAGAGCTGACTAGATAGGTTTAATTTGAAGCGAGCAAGAGCTGTGTGACCATCTGGGGAAGCTCCAAGAGGTTTTGACATGTATGGGGATAACTTTCCTTGGATACACCACACGGGTCGAAGTGAATGGCTTTCATCCCAGAATTCAATGCGCCTGAAATATCCGCCCTAAAATCATCACCGATCATGAGAGCGTTCTCGGCCCTACAGCCAACCTCTTGCAGTGCATATTGAAAAATTTCGCGGGCCGGCTTGTTTTTTCCAACTGACTCGGAACAAACAACAACATCAAAAAAAACATCCAATCCGCAATTCTCAAGTTTTATATATTGAACTTCCTCGAAACCATTCGTAATAATATGAAGTTGGAAGCCAATCGACTTTAATTCTTCAAGACATGCTATTGTTCCGGGGAAAAGTTTCTTTTGAAGAGGAGATATGGTAACATACATCACCCCCATCTTTTTGGCCATTTCTATATTGTCAACATTGAATTGTTTTAAGGTTGCATTAAATCGCTCATAGCGGAGAATCTCTTTCGAAAGCTCGCCATCAACATACAATGACCACAATCTGGCATTTTGGGCAACATAGGCATTGTAAAAACGATCAAAAGTCTGAAAAATCTTATTTAGATTTAATTCTTCAAATATCTCGAGCAATGCGTTCTTTGAGTTTGAATCAAAATCCCAAAGCGTACGGTCTAAATCAAAAAAAACATGCTTATCAGATAATGACATAAACAATAAATGAAGTTAAAAGAGCATTCAATAGTATCCCGATTAAAATAAAAAGAAAAGTAAATGAGTGTTTTCCATAAAATTTTGCTGCTACTATGGAACCCACAGGAACAGATAAAAAGAAAGGAGCCCAGAAACAAATGCCTACTTTACCCAATCTTAGCTTAAGTTTTACCACTGCTTTATTAACCTTAGAAAATGTTTTCTTACCAGTATAGGGTTTGCCTGAAGCCTGCGCATCAAGCCGCAATTTAATTTTTTTTGTTCTGGCACGATTCATAAAGAACTCACTTGAAAAATAGAAAAAAGCAGCACTCAAAGCAGCACCAATCGAAATGGAAGCTACAGTTTCAATGTAACTCAAACCCATCGCAGGTCCTGGTATGGCAGAAAACATAAACTTAATTGTAGCAACAGAGGCTAAAGTGATATATCCCGACCAATTCATCATTATACCTTTATACCAAATGCTAGATCCCCAGCATCACCAAGACCAGGAACAATATAAGATTCGGAAGTCAGTTCAGGATCTATTGCAGCAGTCCAGACATCCGTGTTTGCAGGCAGCTCATTTTCCACAAGCTTTATGGATTGAGGTGTAGCTATTGCAACGATAACAATTACTTTTTTTGGCCTACCAAACTTCAAAAGGGCTTTATAAACTTCCACCATCGAGTTTCCAGAGGCCAACATAGGGTCTGAAATAATCCAAGTCCTACCGTCAAGATTTGGTGCCGCCAAATATTCAACCTCAATGGTAAAGTCTTCTTTTGATGTATGAGAACGATAGGCAGACACAAAGGCACTTTCACAACGATCAAAAGTACGTAAAAGACCGTCATGCATAGCCAGCCCGGCCCTCAATATGGTAATTAATACAGGGGCATCCTGCATCTTAAATTCATTCGAGACACCCAAGGGAGTTTGAACATCATGACGGGTATACTGCATTTTTTTCGATGCCTCGTATCCTAAAACAGATGCGATACGTCCTAAATTCAAGCGAAATCGCATAGGGTCCTTCTGAATATCAACATCTCTAATTTCAGAAAGATACTGACTTACAATAGAGGGCTCATTCGAAAGATTATAAAGCATTTATTTCTATTTTATTGGGTAATAAAAGTAAGTAGAAAAAAAGATTTAGGAAAGATAATGAACAGAAGTTAAACATGAATTTTCATTGAAAAAGCAATACATTCGTGTATGCAAAATCAAAACCACAAAAATTCTAGAAAGATTGCGCTGCTCATCACAGTTGCAGCGCTTGGTTATTTCGTTGACATCTATGATCTCGTTTTATTCGGGGTGGTCAAAGCTGAAAGCTTAAGTGTAATTATGAGTGGTCAATCAATTGAAATACAGCAGTCTACAGGTAAGTTTTTATTCAATATTCAAATGTTTGGAATGCTCATTGGAGGAATATTATGGGGCGTCCTTGGAGATAAAAAAGGACGAATAAAAGTTCTGTTTGGATCCATTCTGTTGTATTCTGCTGCCAATCTAATCAATGCCTTTGTAACCGATATTACTACCTACGCAATTGTTAGATTGATTGCAGGAATTGGTCTTGCAGGTGAGCTCGGAGCTGGGATTACTTTGGTATCAGAAACGATGTCCAAAGAAAAGCGAGGTTATGGTACTATGATCATTGTAACATTTGGGGCCCTCGGAGCAGTTGTCGCATCTCTTGTCGGAGCAGAAGGAGCGGTCATTGGTCACTTTATTGAGGGGTTCACTGGTATTCAACTAGATAACTGGCAAGTCACTTATATCGTTGGTGGGTGTCTTGGATTATTACTGTTGCTTCTTAGAGTTGGTACCATAGAATCAACTTATTTTGAGCACATGGAGCAAAACAAAAGTATTCAAAAAGGAAATCTGAAAATATTATTCTACAACAAGAAAAATTTCATCAAATATCTGCACTGCATTATTATTGGTATTCCAATTTGGTACGTTGTCGGATTATTGGTCATGAATTCCAAAGATAATTTCGCTCCCTTAATGGGTATTCACGATATTGAGAATGGACAAGCAGTAATGTATACCTATATCGGACTATCCGTCGGGGACCTCATCTCAGGTGTGCTAAGTCAATGGCTAAGAAGCAGGAAGAAGGTTGTGGGCTTATACCTTCTATTTACACTCTTGCTGATTACCTCATTTTTATTTTTTATGGATGGAGTTTCTAAGGATGCCTACTATCTGATGTGCTTTCTATTAGGAACTGCAACAGGATACTGGGCCTTGTTCGTTTCTATTGCTGCCGAACAATTTGGCACCAATATTAGATCTACAACCGCCAATACCATTCCAAATTTTGTCAGAGGCTCTGTTAACCTAATAATGCTCTGCTTTGGACTACTTACAGCACTAAACCTAGGAGACGCAATATCCGCTTATCTAGTCGGACTTATATTTATATTATTGGCATTATACAGTCTTAGCCAACTCAAAGAAACCTTCGGAAAGGATTTGGATTATTTCGAAAACTAATCCTGCTTTTTTTCCACAAAAGCTGATATTTTAAGCATTGTTTCTTTCGGATTCGTATTTGCCATTACACGTACCGTTTTGCTTTGGTTGTTTAACTGACCCTGATTTGGATGAAATACGACCTCAATTTTATCGCTTCTACCTGGTGCAATTGGTTTTGTGGGTTTAGATGGTGTTGTACATCCGCAACTCGCTTTGACATCATCGATGATCAGTGGGAATTTCCCCGTATTCGTAACTGTAAAGATGGTTTTATTATCTGACTCCTCTTTAACCGTTCCAAAATCATGACTTAGTTTATCAAATTTTAAAGTGGTTGTTGGCGCATTAACCTTTGATTCAGGATCATCGAGGATGTCTAATAATTCGACCTCAAAAACAAGTGGCATAAAAGGTTTGATGATGTCACCACTTGGATTTGCACCATAAGCCAGTTCTTGAGGTATGTAAAATTTATATTTTGCCCCTTCAGACATCAATTGCAAACCCTCAGTCCATCCTTTGATGACCTGAT
The DNA here is from genome assembly GCA_913020765.1 of uncultured Flavobacteriales bacterium. Lineage (GTDB taxonomy): Bacteria > Bacteroidota > Bacteroidia > Flavobacteriales_D > Crocinitomicaceae > UBA952. The sequence continues at coordinate 23,793 of CAJWAO010000007.1, forward strand.
TCAATCCAAATTCTGCTGGCTGATTACGATCTACTGAACTATCAAAAACATCGCCATCAGGAGTTGTACCATGATAATGAACTTGCACTTTTGCGGTTGGTGTTGGTTTTGGCCCCTCCGTATTCTTCAGTATTTCATATTGTAAACCTGATTGCGTAGTGAAAACACCTGCTCTCTTTTTATTTTTCGCTAGGAAGTCTACACCCTGCTTTTTGTAATCAATTTGCTCTGGTTGTTCAATTACTACATCCAATGGAAGATCGGAAGAACAAGAGTAAATAAATAAAGTTAATATTGAAGTAATTATTATTAAATAACTGATTTTCATATTTTTAAAATATTTTATAATTTATTGAGTTTATAGTTTTTTACTGAGTGCTTTAGCGGAATCACCTCCAGAAAAATGTGCCCACGACTGGATTCGAACCAGCACACCTTACGGCACCACCCCCTCAAGATGGCGTGTCTACCAATTTCACCACGTGGGCATTTTCTTTGCAAATATAGACTATTTTTCATTTTAGAAATCACCTATTTTAAAGTAATCATCTTAAAAATTTGATATACATTTGCTTAGTAACTTCCATACATGAGTGATTCAAATGTGAGCAAAACAACATTCGCCGGTATTTTAATAAGTACAGGAATTGTTTTCGGTGATATTGGCACCTCTCCATTGTACGTTTTTCAGGCAATTACAGGAGGCGGAACGAACATCAGCGAAGGATTCATTCTAGGCGGTCTCTCATGTGTAATTTGGACTTTGTTGCTCATTGCAACTTTCAAATATGTGTATTTTGCCTTAAATGCAGACAACAATGGCGAAGGTGGAATATTTGCACTTTTTGCATTACTTAAAGAAAGGCGCTTCAAGTGGATTATCATTCCAGCCCTTATTGGGTGCTCCACGCTGATTGCTGATGGCTTTATCACACCTGCTATTTCTATCTCCTCTGCAGTAGAAGGTCTCAATAATATTTATCCAAACCTTCATGTTATTCCCATTGTAGTGAGCATCGTCGTTGCGCTCTTTTTGTTGCAGCAATTTGGGACAAATGCCATTGGAAAGTTTTTTGGGCCGTTCATGGTCGTTTGGTTTTCATTCTTAGGGTATTTAGGTACAATGCAAATTATCGATAACCCAACGGTGCTGAGAGCCTTAAATCCGTGGTGGGCATACAACCTAATCGTTAATATCGATGGTGGATTTTGGGTTTTGGGTGCGGTATTTCTCTGTACAACAGGAGCAGAAGCACTGTATTCAGACCTTGGACACTGCGGTAAAGGAAATATTCGCGTCAGTTGGGCTTGCGTAGCTACCCTACTCGTATTGAACTATATGGGCCAAGCCGCATTGTGTCTATCACCGGGTTTTGCTTTAGCGGAAGGTCAAACCGTGTTTTATTCGATGGTCCCTCAAAGTATCATGCCTTTTGCCATTGCAATCGCAACAGCCGCAACGATTATTGCTTCTCAAGCTCTAATCACAGGAGTATTTACGCTAATGAATGAAGCCATCAAACTTAAACTTTGGACCAACCTAAAAGTCAAGTATCCCACGGACAATAAAGGACAGATTTATATCCCTTTTATCAATTGGTTCTTAATGTTTGGATGCCTTTTGGTAATTTTTATCTTCAAAAAATCAAGTGCCATGGAGCACACTTATGGCCTAGCCATCACCATAGATATGGTAATGACTTCAATTCTACTTGGTTTTTTACTGTTGGTCAGAAATCCCAAAAGAAGACCTCTTTATCTAGGGATTTTTCTCTTGTTTATCACCATTGAAGGTACTTTTCTCATGTCCAACCTTGGTAAAGTTGTCTCTGGGGGATGGTTCACCTTGGTGCTGGCGGCAACCTTCTTTACATTACTTTTTCTTTACAATAAAGCGCGTGAACTTCGAACGAGTATTACAGAGTATGAGTCTATGAAAAAGGTAATTCCATTGCTAACCGCGGTGAAAAAAGACGATAAAATTCCATTTGACGCAACCAATATTGTCTTCCCTACGCGCAGTAACTCACCTAATAAACTTGACACTACTGTCTTTCATTCATTATTTAATAAAAAACCCAAAAAAGCGGATATCGTTTGGTTTCTTCACGTAGATATTCAAAATGAACCATGGGGTGTTCACTACTCAGTAAATCAAATCATTGATAAAACTTGCTACTACGTCAGTCTTCAACTTGGATTTAAGGAAGAGCATCACATTGAATACATGATGCGTAAAATCCAAAGAAAAATGGTAGAGAAAAAAGAACTATCCGGAGAGAGCGTTTTCGAATCTGTTAGAGGAAATGTTGAAGAGGTTGATTACCGATTTGTCGTAATCAATTCACGTGTTGCTATAGACAATGATCTCACACCTTTTCAAAACATCTGCGTAAAAGCATACCGTTTCGTAAAAAGCACTGGACTAAAACCTGCTGAAGACTATGGTTTAGATGAAACCAATGTAACGGTAGATTATGTACCAATATCTGTGACAAATACTTTTGAGCAAGATGTGATTGAGGATTTTGAAGATTATTCAATTACCTAGCCAACTAATTAAATGAAACTACACGTTCTAAATACAGGCTATTTTAAGCTCGATGGAGGAGCAATGTTCGGTGTGGTTCCTAAAAGCTTGTGGTCACGAACAAATCCACCAGATCAAAATAACATGTGCTCCTGGGCTCTGAGAAGCCTTCTCATAGAAGACGGAAAAAGATTGATACTCATTGATACGGGTATGGGAGAAAAGCAGTCTGATAAGTTTTTTTCGTATTACCATCCGCATGGTGAGGACGCATTGGATAAAAATCTAAAAAAATTAGGTTACTCCCGGAATGACATTACAGACGTTTTCCTGACCCATTTACATTTTGACCATTGCGGAGGAGCAGTGGAATGGAACAAACAAAGAAACGGGTACCGACCAGCGTTTAAAAATGCTCGGTATTGGAGTACCAAAAATCATTGGGAGTGGGCAGTTAACCCAAATGAACGGGAAAAGGCATCTTTTTTGAAAGAAAATATACTTCCCATTCAAGAGAGTGGACAACTTCATTTTATCCAACAAAGTGAGGACTATGCAAAAAATGTCTTTCCTAATTTTGATGTACTCTTTGTCAATGGACATACTGAAAGCATGATGATTCCACACATTCGATATAAGGGTAAGACACTTGTTTTTATGGCTGACCTTCTGCCAAGTGCTGGTCACATACCTGTGCCCTATGTGATGGGGTATGATGTACGTCCTCTGATTACAATGAAGGAAAAAGGAAGGTTTTTGGAAAAGGCGCAAAGGGAGGATTACATTCTTTTTTTTGAGCATGATTCCATAAACGAATGTTGTACCCTCAAGGAAACAGAAAAAGGAATAAGACTAGACAATGCTTTTGATTTTAATTCTTTGTTTTCTTGAATAAAACAAACCCGAAAGGTAAAAAACCAATAAAAGGATATTTCGAACAAGACCATTGGGATGACGATTCGGATGTTCCACCAATGGCACAGTCAGAAATTGAAATTGATTTTATTCGTACTAATTTAAACCGAAAAGCATGGATCACACACGTGGATTAAAAACACCAAAGGAAATCATTCAAAAGATGATGGAAAAAGATGCCTACAGCAATTGGTTGGGGCTCGAAGTCCTTTCCATCGAAAAAGGAAGCTGCACAATAACATGCGAAATAAAAGAAATTATGCAAAATGGTTTCTCGATAGCACACGGGGGGATTGCCTATTCTATTGCTGATACGACACTCGCATTTGCTGCAAACAGTTATGGTTACCAAAGCTTTAGTATTGAAACTTCTATTTCTCACCTGCGAAAAGTACAAGTAAAAGATACCTTAAAGGCCACAACAAATGAGATTCACAGAGGAAAAAAAACAGGCGTCTATCAAATAAATATAACCAATCAAGATGACGAGCTTGTTGCCGTATTTAAAGGCACAGTTTACATCTCAAAAATTCCTTGGTAAAATTATGCATGCATAATATATTTTTACTAAATTAGCCTCCTAATGGCGCAGAATCAACCTTTGTTAATAGACTTCATGCTTCGGCATGCATGGCATAGAGTGTCCCGTATGTACAATAATACGGCGCGTACCGAAGGAATGACAATGTCTGTTGGATTTATACTCATGATTGTAGAAAAAAGTGGTACACCAAGCACACAACTTGGCCCCAAAATGGGTATGGAACCAACATCCCTATCGAGAACGCTGAACAATATGGAAACAAATGGATTGATTGAAAGAAAAGAATATTCTGGTGACAAAAGAAAGGTAAATATCTTCCTGACAGAAAAAGGAGTAGCACAGAGAAAGCTAGTAAGAAACTTTCTTTTGGAATTTAACCAGAAAATCGCCTCAAAATTCAAGGAAAAAGATTTAAAAGGTTTTATGAACGTAATGAATGCTGTAGATCTGGCAATAGAGGATGTGGAAAACAGAAAGAATAACGAATAGAAATTATACCTAGTTTATGAAAAGATTTATTAGAAAAGTAGCCGTTTTAGGTTCAGGGGTAATGGGCTCGAGAATTGCATGCCACTTTGCAAATGTGGGATGCGAAGTTATACTACTCGATATTGCACCAAAAGAGCTTGATGAAGTAGAAGTAAAAAAAGGATTAAGTCTAGAATCTTCTGCAGTTAAAAATCGTATTGTCAATCAATCGCTCCAATTTGCGCTCAAGTCAAACCCCTCTCCTATTTACCGTAAATCGTTTGCCTCTCGCATTGAGACCGGTAATTTCGATGATGATCTCAATAAAATCAAAGACTGTGATTGGGTCATTGAGGTGATTGTTGAGCGGCTTGATATTAAGCAACAGCTCTTTGAGAAAGTTGAACTCCATAGAAAAGCGGGGACCTTAATTTCATCAAACACCTCTGGTATACCAATCCACATGATGCTTGAAGGACGAAGTGAAGATTTTCAAAAACACTTTTGTGGCACGCACTTTTTCAATCCTCCACGATACCTTCAGTTGCTTGAGATCATCCCCACACCTAAAACAGAAGAGAGCGTCGTGGATTTTCTCATGGAGTATGGAGCAAAAATTCTTGGAAAGAAAACAGTACTCTGTAAAGACACCCCTGCCTTCATAGCAAACCGTGTTGGTGTATATTCCATTATGGCATTGTTTCATGCAGTCAAGGAGATGGGCTTCTCGGTAGTCGAAGTTGATAAATTATCGGGTCCAATCCTCGGCAGGCCGAAATCTGCAACCTTCAGAACCTGTGATGTTGTCGGGCTAGATACCTTGGTTCACGTCGCAAACGGTTTAAAACAAAACTGCCCCGATGATGAGGAAAAAGACCTTTTTGAGCTTCCCGACTATATCTCCAAAATGGTAGAAAATAACTGGCTTGGATCGAAATCGGGACAAGGTTTCTACAAGAAAGAAAAAGATGAAAATGGTAAAAAAACAATTTTAGAGCTAGACCTAAACACCCTAGAATATAAAAAATCCGAAAAGGTGAAATTCCCGACTCTAGAAATGGCCAAACCAATAGAGGATTTAAAGCAAAGAACAAAAATGCTTGTTATGGGCATGGATAAAGCAGGTGAATTTTACAGAAAAATTTTCGGTGGTCTGTTGGCATATGTATCAAATAGAATTCCAGAGATTTCGGATGAGTTTTACAAAATAGACGATGCATTGAAAGCTGGTTTCGGTTGGGAACTTGGACCATTTGAGTCCTGGGATCTATTTGGTTATGAACAAGGTGTTAAATTTATTAAAGATGCCGACAAAACAATGGGTGCGGCGATTGATGAAATGCGGGAGGCGGGAATGACCTCTTTCTACAAATCAGAAAACGGTCGAAAAATGTTTTTTGATATGGCCTCAAAAAGTTATAAAGTTATTCCAGGAACGGAAGACCTTGTAGACCTCAATGCACTTCGGGAAGACAATAAAGTATGGGGGAATTCAGATTGTACGCTTGTTCATCTTGGAGACGGTATATTAAATTTAGAATTCCACACCAAAATGAATACGATTGGAGGCGGTGTACTCCAAGGAATTCAAAAATCGATAGATCTTACTGAAAGTGAATACAAAGGACTTGTAATATCAAATACAGGTCAAAACTTTTCTGCGGGTGCGAATGTCGGAATGATTTTTATGATGGCAGCAGATCAAGACTTTGATGAATTGAATTTTGCTGTCAAAGCATTCCAAGATACAACAATGCGAATCAGGTATTGTAATGTACCTGTTGTTGTAGCCCCTCACAACATGGCACTTGGCGGCGGATGTGAAATCGCTTTACATGCCGATAAGGTTGTTGCCCATGCAGAGCTTTATATGGGACTTGTTGAGTTTGGGGTTGGACTTATTCCTGGAGGTGGAGGAACGAAAGAGTTCGCAAAAAGATTCTCAGATGAACTCCACTCAGGTGACATCAAAATTAATCGATTAAGAGATAGATTTTTAACAGTTGGCCAAGCAAAGGTTTCCATGTCCGCCTATGAGGCATTTGATTATGGCTATCTGCGTGAAGGTATTGATGAAGTCGTTGTTTCAAGAGCGCATCAGTTGGCTAGAGCAAAGGCCGCCTGCCTTGAAATGTTTGATAAAGGGTATGTCCCACCTAAAAGAGAAAAAAATATTAAAGTTATCGGCCAGGAAGGGCTAGGGATCGTATATGTGGGAGCCAACTCAATGCTCTCAGGAAACTACATGTCCGAACATGATCGGGTCATTTCTGAAAAATTAGGTTTTGTATTATGTGGAGGTGACTTATCAGAAAATACAGTCGTTTCAGAGCAGTATCTCCTAGATCTGGAAAGAAAAGCCTTTTTGGAATTATGTCGAGAAAAAAAGACCCTCGAGCGTATCGAAAGTATTGTAAAATTTGGGAAAATACTCAGAAACTAGTGGCTCAATATTTTTACAGAAACACGTCTATTCATTGATCTATTTTCGTCAGTATTACCAGTATTAACTGGCTTTTCTTCGCCATAGAATTTTATTGCGAACTGGTTTTTATGCAATCCTGTATGCTTTATAATATAACGCTGAACGGACAATGCTCTCTTCTCTGATAAATCGAGATTATATTTATCAGAACCTACTTGATCCGCGTGCCCATTTATGTGAATGAGCGAATTTTCATTAATGGACTGAAGTAAATTTTTCAATTTAAAGATTTCAGCTGAAGGAATATCAAAATTGTCGAATTCAAAGTAAATAACTGAATTTAAATGATCAGTTTCTGAAATCGGTGCTGCCTGTGTACCATCTTTGGTTACAGTACCCTGATGCGCTAAAAAATCAATTTGGAACTCTTTGTATAGATTGGAATTAGATGCTATCTTTTGTCTGTGATAGCGGTTCTTTGAATCAACAACAAAAACTTCAGCAGATGAAAAACTAGAGGGGATGGTGATAGAATATCTTCCATTTTCATCTGAAGATGTTTCACCAATTAAATTACCCTCTGACATAATTCGAACTATCTTCTGAGCTGGCTGATCATTAAGCTTAATTTTACCAAATACAAGTATCCTTGGCTCTGGCTTTAAAGACACTTGTGCTTCATTTAAATTGGCAAAGTAGATATCTAGATCACGAATAAAATAGGCAGCATCACCCCTACCAGAAATTACAAAACCTCTATCATCTTTTCTTGTATTAAAAGGTTTCCCAATATTCACAGGTTCTTCCGCATTTGTACCATTCCATTTGGCTTGAAAAATATCTAGTTTGCCAAATCCACCATGTCCATCTGAGGAAAAATAAATGGTTTTATTGTCAGCTGCAATATATACGGAGCGTTCGTCCCCACCCGTACTTACATGCAAGAGCTTAGGAAAAGTCCATACGCCATTTTTTTTAACACTAAAATAAAGATCCATATTCCCCTTGTACTCAGCACCGCATGCAACGATAAATAGATTACCATCTGGTGAAACAGCCATCCCGTCGGTAGCATAACCCATATTTAATGCTGAATACTTTCTAAAGAACTGATTAATGCCTCCTCCTAAACCTTTGATATTTGTTAATTTCCCGTTGATGATCTCAGCCTCATAATAAGGCCCTCCCGAGGATTCCCAATAATTTAACCAACTTTGAAAATAAATTTTTTCGCCGTCATACGAAACGGATGGCTCATCCTCGCCATTTTCAGTGTTAATTTGATTCACATACTCTGGAGCCATCCAAGCTGAATCTTTATAAATAGTTTTGTAAATATCTCCATCACCAAACGAGTTTATAAAAGGCTTTTTTCTTGTCGACATAAAATAGAGCTCTTTCCCGTTTGGCATTATGGAAAGATTACATTCTCTAAAATTCGTATTTAGTATATCCAGAGGTATAATTTCAACATGCTCATTATTATTTAAGACGTCAATGTCTTGGCTCATAACATACGTTAGAGGCAGTACTAAAAAACATATGAAACGAAACACATTTGCCATGACCTATATTTTGAATTCAATTTAATGATTTTGTTACAAATGATTTTGAAAAAAGTGTTTTACATTCGAAAAAATAAGTTTACTTTTGTATCTCCTTTTTGGATTGAACATGTTTTGAATCTGACTGTCGTCAGAGATCGCAAGATTAAAAAATTTGGTCTGGTAGTTCAGTTGGTTAGAATACCTGCCTGTCACGCAGGGGGTCGCGGGTTCGAGTCCCGTCCAGACCGCAAGCCCATATGGCTGTGGGATTAGAAAAGCCTTGAGAGTATCAATTTCTCAAGGCTTTTTGTTTTTTCCAGTATTACAGGCAACTTTTATTCATAAAATTCATCTTATATATAGGGTACGTATAGCCGAATAATTTATTTTTTTTATTAGTAATATCGATCATGGAAATACTGAAACAATTCATTGTAATCATATCTGCACTCATCTTCGTTACCACAACTGGTTGCAACAACTCAGAAGCTGAAAAAGAAATTATTGCGCTAAAAGCAGAAATAGCATTGCTCAGAAAAAATGAAGGTATCGTAATGGATCCAATCTCTGAAAAACGGGAGGAAATCATTGAACGCTATAGCACGGGGGAAAAAAAGTTGGTGGTGACCTATGCTGGCTCCGGTAGCTATGAGTTTGTCTCGAAAAGGATGACCTATTACCCAAATGGCCAAATCAAAGAGGAAGAAAACTATCAAAACTCAGAATTACATGGAGATTACAGAGAGTATTATAAGAATGGTCAAATCTCTGTTAAATGCACCTATAATGAAGGTAAAAAAAACGGAGAATTTTTTGAGTTCTATCATGATGGTGTCGTTTGGGAACATGGATATTTTACGAATGGAGACTATGATGGAGAATATACAACCTATTTTATTGATGGTAAAATAAAAAGCTCCGAACTCTATAAAAAAGGCGACCGTATTGAGGCAACATGGTATGACAATAAGGGTAATATTGAGTATCAGAATTAATTACCTTATCCCAAAACCCTTCAAAACAAGAATGCTTTAACCTACACAAAGTAGAATAACTTTACCCTTTGAGCTCAATAAGAATGTCTTTTATTAATTTTGAAAGCGCGAAATAGGGTTTATGACTGATGAAATTTACATGCAAAGATGCATCGACATCGCCAAAAGGGGAATTCGGGCTGTAGCCCCAAACCCAATGGTAGGTTGTGTGCTAGTTGTTGAGGGTAAAATCATAGGAGAAGGATACCATGAGCGATATGGTGAGGCGCATGCAGAGGTCAATGCCATAAACAATGTCTCCAATCAAAACCTTCTTAAGAATGCGACCCTTTATGTCTCACTTGAACCTTGCTCACACACAGGTAAAACACCGCCATGTTGCGACTTGCTTATCCAAAATGGTATCAAAAAAGTCGTTGTTGGTACGAAAGACCCAAATCCATTGGTAGGTGGTAAAGGGATAGAGAAATTGAAAAATAGCGGTATTGAGGTGTCAGAAGGCATTTTAAAAGATCAATGTCTTGAGCTGAATAAACGTTTTTTTACCTTTCACGAAAAGCAACGACCCTATGTTATTCTAAAATGGGCCCAAACATTAGATGGATTTTTAGATCAAATTCGCAAAGACGGAGAACAGAAAATCAATTGGATATCAGAACCTGAAACGAAAACGCTTGTGCATAAGTGGCGTAGTGAGGAACAGAGCATTTTGGTTGGAAGAAATACAATTACAAATGATAATCCATCTTTAACGGTTAGAGATTATGGGGGTATGAATCCCATTAGACTGGTCATCGACAGCCAGCTACAAATCAGTGGTAACTTGAATATCTATTCAAAAGACGCGCCTACCATTGTATTTAATAGAGTAAAAGACAAGAAGGAAAACAATGTGGAATGGATTAAAATAAAAGAAACTAGCACCAATAGCATCCTTAAAGAACTCTATAGGCGTGGTATTCAGTCAGTATTTGTAGAAGGCGGAAGCCGAACTTTACAATACTTCATAATCGATAATTTATGGGACGAAGCAAGAGTTATTGTTGGTCAAAAATACTTCAAAGAAGGATACAAAGCCCCAATCATTAATAAGGTACCCGTTAAATCGATGCCCTTTGGCAAAGATATGATCCACTATTATAAGCGAAAATGATCGCACTGGTTGGAACTATTACTTGCTCGACATTCATCTTTGTACTCTTTAGACTATTTGAAAGATTCAATATTTCGACGTTTCAAGCCGTTATTGTAAATTATTTTACTGCCTTTTTATGTGGAATATTGGCCCACGGTAACGAGCTTAGTAAAGATTCTTTTTTTCACCTCGAATGGCTACCATTTGTTCTAGTATCCTCAATTTTCTTCATCACACTATTCATTATAATGGCCTTTAGTGCTCAACAAAATGGTATAGCCGCAACCTCTGTTGCCGTTAAAATGAGTATGGCAGCATCTATGCTTGGGATGATTTTAATTTATAATGAATCGCTATCTGAACTTAAGTTGTTCGGAATATTTTATGCACTTCTTGGCGTGTATTTAATCGCTTCCTCAGGATCGAAAAGCAACAAAAACAGTAAAGCTTACCTGCTCATTATTCTTTTCATTGGAAGTGGTCTTTTGGATTTAAATCTAAATTATGCCCAAAATCATGTGCTCAACTACATTTCAACATCAATATTCACAGCCTTTGGTTTTGCTGCAGCAGGAATTCTTGGAGTTCTTTTCTTTATCATTCAAAGCTTTCGAGGTAGGTCACAACCAATTAAATTAAAAAACTTAATTGCAGGATTTCTATTAGGTATACCCAATTATTATTCTATTTATTTTCTTTTAGAAGCATATCAATCCATACCTTGGCAAGACTCGAGCATTTTAGCCGTTGTGAATGTTTCAGTCGTTTTACTTTCCGTGATCACAGGATTTGTTGTTTTTAAAGAAATTTTAAACCAAAAAAAGCTTGTAGGTATTATCGCGGCTTTAATCTCAATTTTCTTACTTTACTTCGCCTCGTAATTCTTAATTTTATCAACATGAAAAACATCATTTTCATACTTATTTTACTCAACTCGGCTTTGATTTTATCGCAGGAAAATATCTCTCTTGCGGTACTCAAATATAATGGTGGCGGAGATTACTATGCCAACCCTACAGCAGTTCCAAATCTTATCGAATTTTGTAATTCAACCTTAAAGACGGATTTAAACGTAGATGAGGTACCCTATGTAGAGGCAGGAAGCAAAGACTTGTTCGATTATCCCTTTGTTCATATGACCGGCCATGGAAACGTGGTTTTTTCTCCTGTTGAGGCTCAAAATTTAAGGACGTATTTTGATGCCGGAGGATTTATGCATATCGATGATAATTATGGAATGGACCCTTTTATTCGTATTGAGCTAAAAAAAATTTTTCCGACCTCAGAATTGATTGAGCTACCACCAAATCATCCTATATTTCATCAGAACTTTCATTTTGATGGCTTACCAAAAATACACGAGCATGATGGTAATCCAGCACAGGCATTTGGAATTTTTATCGACGGCAGAATGGTCTGCCTCTATACGTTTGAATCAGATTTAAGCGACGGCTGGGAAGATGCAAATGTTCACAATGACCCAATCAATAAAAGAGAAGAAGCACTGCAGATGGGTGCTAATATTATACAATACGTATTTACGAACTAAAGCTAATGCTGGTGGTCATGATGGTCATGATTGTGGTCATGACCTTCATGGCTAGACTTCGCTGGTTTCACCTTGTTAAAATCAATAAGCTGAATATCAAAAATCAAATCGGAATATGGAGGGATTGCTCCTTTTCTACCGGATTTTCCGTAGGCCTGATAATATGGGATGACCACCTTAATTTCTCCACCTTTTCCAATAAGGGTAATCCCTTCTTCAAATCCAGCAATCATCTTTTGAGTTTTATAATTAAATTGAAATATCTGATTTCTATCTAAAGAAGAATCAAACTTTTTACCATCGGCCCGGAATGTTCCCGTGTAATGCAATTGTACCTCCATGCCTTCCTCTATTTTTGGCTTTCGTTTACCTTTTTTCTTACGTAAATATACCAAACCAGACTTCGTCATTTTCGCTTTTTTGTACTTCTTCTTAACCTGCTTGAACATGTACTTACTATACTCGGCTTCAGACATTTCTGCAATAAATTTTAGCTCTTCAGCTCTTTTTAATTCAGACTCCCGAATTGGGTCATAAATTAAATGAAATGCTTCCATGGCATTAAAGGAGTTTGCCGCTGCGCCTTTCCTTATAATTGTTACACTATTTATCAGATCATCTTTTTCAATTTTATTAACAACATCCATTCCTTTCACAACATGTCCAAAAACGGTGTGCTTTCGATCTAGCCAAGGCGTCGCTTTGTGCGTTATAAAAAATTGGCTTCCATTCGTATTTGGCCCAGAATTCGCCATAGATAAAATACCCGGCCCACTATGAATCAAACCTTCCACAATTTCATCATAAAATTTATATCCTGGATCTCCAGTCCCATTACCTAGGGGACAACCTCCTTGGATCATAAAATCTTTGATTACCCTATGAAACCTAAGATTATTGTAATACGGATTAGAAATTACAGCATCATCTACAGAAAAGTCTCCTTCTACAAGACCTACAAAATTCCCAACCGTCATTGGTGTTTTTTCAAATTCAAGCTGACACAAAATGATGCCTTTGGAAGTTTGAAACTCCGCATACATTCCATCAGAAAGTACTGCATTTTGACCAAAAGTAAAAACAAAAGAAAATACGATGATAAAACTGTAAACGATGTTTTTCATTTCAATAAGATTGTGTGATGATTAGTTAGAGAAGTCAATTAGCTCTACCTCAAATACGAGCGGCATATACGGTTTTATAATACTACCCGGTTGTGGATTTGCCCCATAGGCGAGCTCTTGCGGAATAAAAAATTGAAACTTAGCTCCTTTTGACATTAACTGAAGTCCCTCTGTCCACCCCTGGATTACCTGATTAAGACCAAATTCAATAGGCTCTCCACGGTCGTAGGAACTATCAAATTTATCTCCGTTCGGAGTAGTGCCCAGATAGTGCACCTTTACCTTTGAACTTGAAGAAGGCTTGGCACCACTGCCCTCTCTAAGAACCTTATATTGAAGTCCAGAGGCTGTTACCTGAATATCTTTATTTTTTTTATTTTCTTCTAAAAACTTTTCGCCTTCCGCCTTAAAAACAAGATTTTCTTTTTCAACTTGTTGGGCTCTTAATTGATTTTTTTTCGTGAAATATGAGCCGAGGATTGCATTATTAGCGTCAGTGCACAATGGATCTTTACTATAGAGTGCGTCACTAAGACCTTTGACAACAAGTTCCTTATTCGCTTCACTCAAATCACGTAAGACGTTCTTGGCAATGGTCTGTCCTATAAGATAGGATATAGTATCAATCTCGTTCTTCAATTTATTTTGGCTAAAGTTGGCTGGTGCTAATGCCAGGCATAGCAAAAGTGCGGATATTCTCATAATTGTTTAGTTTCTTTTATCGATGCCCCAATGCATCTTATTTCTAATTGTATCTAAAAAGTTATTGTTCTCAAATTTAACCACATTGATCATGAAATCAGCTTTTTGAATAACAATTTCCTGACCTTGTTTGATGCTATGGGATTTCCCATCAATACTCATTAAATAAGATCTACCTCTTCCTTCTACATTCAATGTGATTGGCATGTGATCTGGAATCACCATCGGCCTTACATTCAAATTGTGTGGTGCAATAGGTGTTATAATATGCACCTGGCAACCCGGTGTAACAATTGGTCCTCCACAGCTCAAATTGTATGCTGTAGACCCTGTCGGTGTTGAAATAATCAATCCATCAGACCAATATGTATTTAAAAAATTACCATCTAACGATACCTTGACATTAATCATGGAGGACGTATCCTTTTTATGAATGGCTAGCTCGTTAATCGCATAAAAATATTGCTCATCTTCACCATCATCGATGCCCACTGTCAGCAAAGATCTTTTCTGAAAAACGTATTTATTGTCTTTCACCAGGCCTAAAGCCTCTTGAACATGCTCCCTTGAAACATTGGCCAAAAAACCTAATCTTCCTGTATTAATTCCAAGAACAGGGATACCGGAATTTCTTATATAAGAAACTGATTTTAAAAAAGTACCATCGCCACCTATGCTGATCAATAAATCAACTCCTACTCCGAGCTCTGAATGGGTGGAAAACGTTTCAAAATCGAAGGAAACAGAAGTCTTTTGCGCTAACGATTTTGAAAAATCTTCCTCAAGAAGAATAGTCCATCCGAATGAAAGTATCGTTTCGAAAACCTCATGAAATGCAGATAATTTCTGCTTCGTTACCGTACGTCCATAAATTGCAATCCGCATACTAATATTTCAAATAGTTCATTAAAGCATCGTACCGCCATTTTAAATCGTCAGAACCCATTCCATTCTGATATTCTGCCTTTACAACATAATCATAACGCTCAAAAGTCCTAATAATTGCCGTTAAATCCTCTTGATTTATTTTCAATGTCACGTCGAGATTTGTTGAAGCAGGGTTAGACAGAATTGTTGAACTTAGAATTTTCGCATTATTACTTTCTACAATCTGCCCAATTTGTGACATTGAATAATCGGATTGGCTCACCTCTAATACTAAAATACCACCTTTATCCTTAATACTTGCGGTATTTGCAATTGTTGTCATTAGTTCAAAAATATTGGTACATCCGAGGTATTTCTCCTCTCGGTCCAATATTGGCATAACACTAATTTTAGACTCGGATATTTTCGATAGAATCTCAAATAAATGTGCATCTGATTTTACATAAGGTCTTGGTAAATGTTGAAATAACTCGTCCAACGTTAAATCGAAGTCAAGTTTATCCAATATATCTGACTCAGAAACGAGTCCAACATAATTCCCGTTTTTCAATACAGGAAGGTGCGAAACTTTAAATTCATCCATCCAATTCATCGCTTTTTTACCAGAGTCAGAATGAACCAGAGGAGGGATGTCGTATGTTATTAAATCAATTGCATTCATGCTTGTGTCCAAAGTAGTAAAATCATTTAAGAGTTTGTAATTTTACCACTCCAAAATTAGTGCCATGGTTAATTTAAGTGTCAATATCAATAAAATTGCTACCCTTCGAAATGCGAGAGGAGCAGATTTGCCAAATCTCGTTCGATTCGCGAAGGATTGTGAAAAATTTGGGGCCAATGGAATTACGATACATCCAAGACCAGATGAAAGACACATTACTACGAAAGATGTATATGATCTCGCACCGATTGTACAGACTGAATTTAACATCGAAGGTTATCCTAACGATAGATTTATGTCCTTAATCAGAGAGGTAAGACCAAAACAAGCTACACTCGTACCAGACGCTCCTGGAGTGCTTACCTCAGATAATGGCTGGGATATAGGAAAAAATGAGGCGTTACTTACTAGTACGATAGAGGAGCTAAGAAGCCTAGGCGTGAGATCATCTATTTTTGTGAATGCCGACAAAGATAGCATACATTTAGCCCATAAGGTAAATACAGACGCTATTGAACTTTACACAGGTCCATATGCTCAAGACTTTGATGAAGACCGAGAATTGGCGGTGGAGAAATACGTATATGCCGCAGAAATTGCGAATACATTAGGATTGAGAATCAATGCGGGACATGATTTAAACCTCGAAAACCTTTCATTTTTTAAAAACAAAATAAAATACCTTTCAGAGGTGTCAATAGGTCATGCCATCGTGTCAGACGCGTTGTACTATGGAATTGAAAAGTCGATTCAAGCCTACAAGGAGTGTCTCTCTTAATCTTGCGTGGGCATATGAAGGGTCCTTTGCGGAAAAGGGATACAAATATTATGTTTTCTAAAAAGACGGTCTATTTCGAATCTAATTTCTGATTTATAGGTTTTGACATCCCAATACTGATCTGCCCAAAATATAAGTTCCATGTGCAATCCGTTGTCACCAAAATCTGCGAGCCTTACGATGACTTGGTGGGTCTTTTTTACCTTTGGATGCCCATTCGCTGCTTCTTTCAATAAATCTTTTACAAGCTCCGTATTAGAACCATAGGCAACAGTTACATTAATAATAAAACGTGTTAGCTTAGAACCATGGCTCCAATTTTCGACCTTGTCTCGCGTTAAAATGGTATTTGGAATGACCAATACATTACCCTCCCAGGTTTGAATTTGAGTTGTTCGAATATTGATTTTTTTTATACGCACAACCAGATCCTGATGTTGGGATGTTGACGAAATCTTGACAATATCTCCAACCTTAATATTTCCCTCAAGAAGAAGAATAAAACCAGCAATGAAATCTCTAAATGCATCCTGAAGGCCTAAACCAACACCAACAAGCACTGCAGTTGAACCAATAAAAAGATTTGTCAATGGCACATTTAACGCACGAAAGCAGAAGAGAAATGCGAATACATAAATTACATATTTGGCCAGCTGGGTATATATGTATTCATTTCCTTCGTCATGATTTGGGTTTTCCCTTAACTTTTTGACAATATATAAACGGGTAAAAAATACAAATAAGCGCGCTGAAAAAAGTACGGTGAGTATGACTAAAATATGGTAAAAAGAAAATTCGAACTTGGCAATTTTAATGATGGGATAATTCAGTAAATCCTCGAAACCTACAGAGGGGTTATTTACTCTAAGGCTAATGATGCAAAGGTAAAATGCCAAAAAATATACACTTTGGCTAATAAGCTTCAGCCGGGCTAACTTCTTCCCTTTAATATTAATTTCAGCTTTGGCCAAATACTTATCAATGAGCTTCCCTGCCTCTTTTTTCCCTTTGAATGCAAGATAAAATATCAAAATTAAAACAAGAATGTTCCATAAATTCACATCAAAAGGACCAATATTAAATAGTACTTCGCTCATTATTTTATTATTATTCTCCCCAATTTATCGGAGAAGCTTTTTTTAATCTTTTCCCAGCTCATTTGCTCCGCTAAGAGCTCAAGCATGTCCTCATCAGGGTCTCCAGATTTGATTCTACTTTTAATATTAAAGATCACTTCATCTACCTTATGATATTTAAAATTATAAATTGAATTCATAACAGATTTATACAAATCGTCCCCCTCTGACTTCGTGACAATATTATATTTATCCACCCAATTATAGCTCAGCTCAATGTCATTACTTTCAAGATGTGAAACGAAAGATACAACTTTTTGATTTTCTAGATTTTTAAAATAGGATGTTGACAACAGGATTTGATTGTTTAGGTTGCGCTCAAATTCTTCAAAAATCACTTTACACAACGGGTTTTCAAATTTTAAATCATCTTCAGTAAGCTCGTCGTAAATGAGCTCAATAACACTCGTGGTATGATTCTCGTCGGTTTCTTTAGGAAAACTAATTTGTCGAGTTCCAAAAAGAAGCATTAATCGAATTAAATCAAGTTCATATTCAAAAGTAGGTGTCTGTTTATTTGGATCAACCTCTTCCTGAACAATTTGTTTTTGTGGAGTTTGTACCTCTGAACTTTGAAATCCACGTGTTCCTTGTTCTTTAGTCAATCTTGTGCGCAGGAGCTTAATCAGCTCATTGGAAATGGTTTTTTCATCAATTTCAAACTTCTTAGCTATCTCTTGAACATAAACACTACGTGTAATCTGATCAGGAATTAAGGCAACAGATTGTACAACTTCTCTAATTAATTTCGACCTTTGAATTGGGTCATTTTCTGAACCATCAATGAGCACACCGGCCTTGAAAGAGATAAAATCTTGCTTTTTCAAAGAAATCATTTCTTTGATTTCTGACAGGGCATGATTTTTAGCAAAAGAATCTGGATCCTCTCCATCCGGAAACAAAACTACTTGGACATTTAAACCTTCTTCAAGAATCAAATCAATCCCTCTAAAGGATGCCTTTATTCCAGCTGCATCTCCATCGTACAAAATGGTTAAATTCTTTGTATATCGCTTAACCAAACGGATTTGTTCTCTCGTAAGTGAGGTGCCTGATGAAGAAACAACATTTTCAATGCCAGACTGAAACATGGAAATAACATCCGTATAACCCTCACAAAGTAAGCATTCATCATATTTGATAATAGCACCTTTAGAAAAGTACAAACCGTAAAGAATTTCACTCTTGTTGTATATTGGACTTTCCGGAGAATTATAATATTTCGCAACTTTCTTATCATTTTTTAAGGTGCGTCCACCAAAGCCAAGAACACGACCTGAAATACTGTGAATTGGAAAAAGCACACGACCACGATAAAAATCAAAGGTGTAATCCTCCTTTTGTTTTGTTAAACCAACCTTGGTTAGGTATTGAAGCTTATATCCCTTTTTCAATGCAGCTTTTGTAAAATCATCACTTACATCTAGACAATAGCCCAATTGAAATTGGACTATCGTATCTTGGGTAAAACCTCGCTCCAAAAAATAGGAGAGACCAATCGCTTTCCCTTCAGGATTCGTTCGAATATTGTTTTGAAAGTGTTGGTTGGCAAAATCATTTATGACAAATAGACTTTCCTTTTCTGAAATTTGCTCTAATTCTTCTTTGGTTTGCTCTCTCGGTGCGGGTATGTTAATACCGTATTTATCAGCCAACCAACGCAAAGCTTCGGGATATGTAAAGTGTTCTTTTTCCATTAAAAAGGTCACAACTGTTCCTCCTATTCCGGTAGAAAAACATTTAAAAATTTGTTTTGCGGGCGAAACTACAAAAGATGGCGTCCTTTCATCGGTAAATGGACTGAGCCCTTTCAAGTTTGAACCGGCTCTTTTGAGCTGAACAAAATCACCAATCACCTCCTCAACAAGAGCAGTTTGCATAATTTCATCTACAATATGTGGAGGAATTTTACTCATGGCTTCGAGTAATTAATTTCTGATACCACCTCTCCACTCGGGCTATAGGTTGTCCAAATACCCACTTTTTCATCTTTCTGCCATTCTCCCCGATAAAAAAGCATTCCATTGTCATAACGCACAATAGAAAAACCCTCACGTAAGCCATTTGTGTATGTAGTCATTGATTTTTCAATTCCTGACTCCAAATAATGTGTCCATCTTCCATGGCGTCTTCCTTTACTATCTCGTCCACCAATATACTTTAACTGCTTTCTCCCGGCATACCACTCTTTATATTGGCCATTAAGTGAATCGATTAAAACCTCCTTCAGCATCACATGTCTGGATTTAGCGCCTCCTGTGGCCTCTTCTCCACTACAAGCAGAAATAATTACAATCAACAAAAAAATAAAGCTCAATTTCATTTTACTTTTCTCTATTCATGGTATAGTCAACTAAAGCTTTTAAGGACTCCTTTGCGTCACTGTCGGGAAAACCATCAAGAATCCCAATGGCATCATCGGCATATGCTTTCATCGTTTTGTAGGCATAATCTATACCCCCACATTCAATAACGATATCAGTTGCTCTCTTTATTTTTGCACCTTTTTCATTATGGTTTTTAACGATATTTTTAAGCTCTGCCTTAATTTTGGGAGGAGCATGGTCTAGCGCATAAATTAAGGGCAAGGTCATTTTTTGTTCGCGAATATCTATTCCTGTTGGTTTTCCTATGTGGTTGGGTATTCCATAATCAAAAATATCATCTTTAATTTGAAAAGCAATTCCTACTTTTTCGCCAAAATCCCTCATTCTGGCTCTATGTTCATGAGCACCAACACTAATTGCTCCAGCCTCACAACACGTTGATATAAGAGACGCTGTCTTCTTTTTGATAACGTCAAAATAAACAGCCTCGGTAATATCTAAAGATCTCGCCTTTTCAATTTGTAAAAGCTCACCCTCGCTCATTTCTTTCACGGAACGCGCCACAACCTCCAATAAATTAATATTATCCTTCTCAATAGAAAGCAGAAGAATTTTAGATAGCATGTAATCACCAACTAGGACCGCTATTTTATTTTTCCACAAGGCATTCACTGAAAAAAAACCTCTGCGTTCATTCGCATCATCAACAACATCATCATGAACAAGCGTAGCCGTATGTAACAACTCAACCAATGATGCAGCATGAAATGTGGTGTCATTGGCCTCGCCAAATAGTTTACAAGACAAGAAAACAAAAAGAGGACGCATTTGCTTCCCTTTTCTCTTCACAATATACTGTGTCACCTTATCAAGTAAAGGAACTTTGGATTCAAGAGCCGATTTGAAATAGGTTTCAAATGAACTCATTTCAACTTTAACAGGCGCAATAATATTCTCTATACTCGACATAGTACAAATATAAAAAAAGCCCGTTTGGGTTTGTGATAAGTCGTCATTAACGTGACAAATGCATATTTCGCTCGGAATATACTTTTCTAAAGAAAGGATCTTTCAAATTTTCAATAAATCGAATGGCCTCTCCTGTTGATTTCATCTCAGGGCCAAGCTCCTTCTTAACATCTGGAAATTTCCCATAAGAGAATACTGGAATCTTTATCGCATATCCCTTTTTACGAGGAGTAAAACTAAAATCCTTCACTTTCTTGTCTCCCAACATGACCTTAGCGGCATAATTCACATATGGTTCGTCATAGGCTTTCGCAATAAAAGGAACAGTTCTCGAGGCGCGTGGATTAGCCTCAATTACATATACCTTATCGTCCTTGATGGCAAATTGTATATTAATAAGTCCTACTGTCTTTAATTCGATGGCGATTTTCTTGGTAATATCCTCAATTTGCGTCATTACAAAGTCACCTAAATTATAAGGAGGTAATACAGCATATGAATCACCTGAGTGAATACCTGCAGGTTCAATATGTTGCATAATCCCGATGATATAGACATCTTCACCATCGCAGATGGCATCTGCCTCAGCCTCGATTGCTCCTCCCAAAAAGTGGTCTAGCAGAATTTGATTGTTTCCCATTTCATTCAGGATATCAACAACATGATGTTCTAGTTCCTCTTTGTTAATGACAATTTTCATTTTCTGACCTCCCAAAACATAAGAAGGTCTAACGAGCAATGGGAAACCCAGATCATCTGCAAGCTCGAGGGCTTGCTCAGCACTTTCTACCACACCATATTTTGGAAAAGGAATTTCATTGGACTCTAAAAGTTTAGAAAAACGCCCCCTATCTTCTGCCAAATCTAAGGCGTCAAAGCTTGTTCCTAAAACCTTTATACCATAGCGACTAAGTTTTTCTGCAAGCTTTAATGCAGTCTGTCCGCCAAGCTGAACAATAACTCCCTCTGGTTTCTCGTGCTGAATGATATCATAAATGTGCTCCCAAAATACAGGTTCAAAATAAAGCTTATCGGCCGTATCAAAATCTGTTGATACCGTTTCTGGATTGCAATTGATCATTATTGTTTCGTAACCGCATTCTTTTGCAGCAAGTACACCATGAACACAGGAATAGTCGAATTCAATTCCTTGACCAATTCTATTTGGACCTGAACCTAAGACTACTACTTTTTTATTATTCGAAACGATACTCTCATTCTCAAATTCAAAGGTTGAATAATAATAAGGCGTTTGAGCAGCAAACTCTGCTGCGCAAGTATCAACAAGCTTGTATACACGATTCAATCCGATAGCACTTCGTTTCTTGTATACCTCAGACTCCAGGCACCTCAGAAGATGAGCAATCTGACGGTCTGCATATCCTTTTTGCTTAGCCTCAAAAAACAACTCATCTGGAAGGTTATCAATATGGAATTTTTCAATACGGTCCTCTAGCTTGATCAGATCTTCAATTTGCTTCAAAAACCAAATATCAATCTTGGTTTTTTCCATAATTGTTTTGAATGGTATACCAAGCTTAATGGCATCATAAATATGAAATAACCGGTTCCAGCTTGCATTTTCTAAAGAATGTAGTATTTCTTTCTGATTGGTGAGCTCTCGTCCATCTGCTCCCAAGCCATTTCGATTTATTTCTAAAGATTGACATGCTTTCTGAAGGGCTTCCTGGAAAGATCTACCAATACCCATTACCTCACCTACAGACTTCATCTGTAGACCTAATTTTCTATTTGTTCCCGGAAACTTATTAAAATTCCATCGAGGAATTTTTACAATGACATAATCTAGGGTCGGCTCAAAAAGCGCAGAAGTTGTTTTTGTAATTTGATTGTTTAGCTCGTCTAATGAGTATCCAATAGCAAGCTTGGATGCAATCTTGGCTATAGGATAACCCGTTGCTTTTGATGCAAGGGCGGATGAACGGCTAACTCGTGGGTTGATTTCGATGGCGATAATGTCCTCTTTTTCGTCAGGTGAAACCGCAAACTGAACATTACAGCCTCCCGCAAATTCGCCAATCGAGCGCATCATATTGATGGCCATATCCCTCATTTTCTGAAAAGTTGTATCAGAAAGTGTCATAGCGGGAGCAACAGTTATGGAATCTCCCGTATGAATACCCATAGGATCAAAATTCTCAATCGAACAGATAATAACAACGTTATCATTACAGTCCCTTAATAGCTCTAACTCAAATTCTTTCCAACCCAACAAGGCTTTATCAATCATTACCTCGTGAATCGGAGAAAGCTGAAGCCCTCTCTCTAGCAGGTTATCAAATTGATTTGGATCATGTAAGATAGAAGCACCTGAGCCGCCCAGGGTATAAGAAGGTCGAATGCAAAGAGGGAAACCAAATTCTTGGGCAATTTCCTTTCCTTCTAGAAATGACTTCGCTGTCTTTTGAGGTGCCATTGGAACCCCAATTTCTGTCATTAAGTCTCTAAATGCCTCTCTATTTTCCGTTATTTCAATAGCGTCAATATTCACGCCTATAATTTTAACCCCAAATTCTTCCCATAAACCCATTTCATCACACTTGATACATAGGTTTAAAGCTGTCTGTCCCCCCATAGTGGGAAGCACTGCATCTATATCATGTAATTCTAGAATTCCTCTGACACTGGCTGGTTCAAGTGGTTTCAAGTATACATTATCAGCCACCACCTTATCTGTCATTATGGTTGCCGGGTTAGAATTAATTAAGGTAACCTCAATACCTTCCTCCCTCAGGGATCGAGATGCTTGAGAACCCGCATAATCAAATTCACACGCTTGGCCAATAACAATGGGACCACTACCAATAATTAAAATAGATTTTATCGAAGAATCTTTGGGCATACTATAGTCAATTTAAATGAAAAGAAATAACACAATAAATCGAGAGCAAATTTAATTTAAATGCTACGATTTGGGGTCGATAATGTAAATTGTTTATACACAAATTTAAACTGCAATGTTAATTAAATCATATTACAAATAAAATACAGCAACTTATCGCCTAATTTAGGGGTAATGAATTCGCAAGTAATTGAAATAGAAAAGTTAGCAATAGAGTATTATGTTGAGGGTGTAGGAAAAAATACGCTGATCTGCTTTCACGGCCATGGGCGTCCGGTTGAAGATTTTTTATTTCTAAGAAAAGCGGATCGCAAACTAATTTTAATTGTGCTTCCGCATCACGGAAAATCAAAATTTCCAATAGATAGAATAGAGGCACAACCTTTATCTATATCAGAGTTTAATTCAATATTTGAAAAAATTCTTAAAAAAGAGGCTGTCGAACATTTTCATTTTATCGGTTTTTCTCAAGGCGGAAGATTTGTCCTTTCACTGCTTCCTTTTTACGCAGACAGATTAAAATCTGTTCACGTAATATCACCGGATGGCATGGATCGGAATAGCTTTTATAATCGAACGTCAAGAATAAAAATCACGAGGCTAATTTTTAAAAAATGGGAAAACAATCCCAAATCGTTTATTCAAGCCGCAAGATTGGCTTACAAGCTTAGACTCGTTAGACCAAAAGTCCTGTCCTTCATTGAGTTGTTTGCTGAAGATCGAGAAAAATTCCAAAGAGCATCACGAACCTGGAGAGGATTCAGAAATATACAGCCTGACCTTGATGCAATCTTCGATTTACTAAACTCCAATAAAATTTATTTTAAGGTGATAATGGGCAAATACGATCAAGTCATCAGAACCCAACAAGCCAAAGAGTTTCTTGAAAAATTAGGGTGTCCACAAGCATTAAAAGAAATTGAATGCGGACATGATTTTTTCAAAAAAAGCAATCTCCTACGACTAAACGATGCCATTAAAATATAAAAAGGCACCCGCAGGTGCCTTTAATTTTATAACCAAATAATCTTTTACGAGTAGAGATTACTTCTTTTCATTTACTTCCTCGAAATCAACATCCGTGACCTCGTCTTGAGCGTTCTCTGCACCTTCACCTTGAGGCTGTCCTGCATTAGGATCTCCACCCGCTTGATTGGCTGCGTTGTACATCTCTTGCGAAGCCGCTTGGAATACATTATTCAACTTTTCCATTGCTGGTTCGAGATTTTCAATATTCTTTGCTTCAAACTCCTTTTTCAATTCTGCCAAAGCATCCTCGATAGGTTGTTTTTTATCCGCAGGAAGTTTATCTCCGTATTCTTTAAGCTGTCTTTCTGTTTGAAAGATTGTGGAGTCGGCTTTGTTCACAACCTCAACTTCTTCTTTCTTTTTTTGGTCTGCTTCCGCATTTGCTTCAGCTTCAGCCTTCATTCTTTCTATTTCCTCATCAGACAGACCAGAGGAAGCTTCAATCTTAATCGATTGTTCTTTTCCTGTACCCTTATCTTTTGCTGAAATGTTCATGATTCCATTCGCGTCAATATCAAAGGTGACTTCAATTTGAGGTACACCGCGTGGGGCAGCAGGAATATCAGTCAACTGGAACCTTCCTAAAGTTTTATTATCATTTGCCATTGGACGTTCGCCCTGAAGCACGTGAATATCAACAGAAGGTTGGTTGTCAGCTGCAGTTGAGAACACTTCGGACTTCTTGGCTGGAATGGTTGTATTTGATTCAATCAATTTAGTAAAAACTCCGCCCATCGTCTCAATACCAAGAGATAATGGAGTGACATCTAGTAACAATACATCCTTAACCTCCCCAGTCAAGACACCACCTTGAATCGCTGCACCAATAGCAACAACCTCATCAGGATTTACTCCTTTCGAAGGGGATTTCCCAAAGAAGTTCTTCACCGCATCTTGAATAATCGGAATTCGTGTAGAACCACCTACGAGAATTACCTCATCGATATCACTTGCAGATAAACCAGCATTTTTCAATGCCGATCTGCATGGCGCAATTGTTCTTTCCACAATTTCCGAGATCAACTGCTCAAATTTTGCACGTTGTAAAGTTCTTACTAAGTGTTTTGGAACACCATCTACAGGCATAATGTAAGGCAAGTTGATTTCCGTGGAAGTGGTTGAGGAAAGCTCAATTTTTGCTTTCTCTGCTGCCTCCTTCAATCTTTGCAATGCCATTGGATCTTTTCTCAAATCAAGACCTTCATCCTTTTTAAACTCCTCAACTAACCAAGTGATGATTGTTTCATCAACATCATCTCCTCCAAGATGTGTATCACCATCTGTAGATAGAACCTCAAAAACACCGTCACCAAGCTCTAGGATAGAAACATCATGTGTTCCACCACCAAAGTCAAAAACCACAATTTTTTGGTCTACTCCTTTTTTATCAAGTCCGTATGCCAATGCCGCTGCAGTTGGCTCATTTATAATTCTTTTGATGGTAAGACCCGCAACTTCACCGGCCTCTTTTGTTGCTTGTCGCTGCGAATCATTAAAGTATGCAGGAACAGTAACGACTGCCTCTGAAACCTCCTGACCTAAATAATCCTCCGCTGTTTTCTTCATTTTTTGAAGAATCATTGCTGAAATCTCTTGCGGTGAGTACTTACGATCGTCTATTTCAACTCGAGGTGTGTTGTTCTCACCTTTCACAACCTTGTAAGGCATTCTCGCTACTTCTTTTTTACAATCATCAAAGCTAGACCCCATAAATCTCTTTATAGAGTATATTGTTTTGGTAGGATTTGTAATGGCTTGTCTTTTGGCTGGGTCACCGACTTTACGCTCACCGCCTTCAACAAAAGCTACAACAGAAGGTGTTGTTCTTTTACCTTCCGAGTTCGCTATAACCACTGGTTCATTTCCTTCCATGACCGAAACACACGAGTTTGTGGTTCCTAAGTCAATTCCTATAATTTTTCCCATGTTCTAATTTTTTCTACTCCATGACAATTAATATGCCACGACAAAAAACAGGGATTTATTATGACAAAAAAGACAAGCAAGAATCGCAAACATGTCTAAATGTCATACTTTCTGACAGAAAAAGGAATAAGAATTTGAGCTAAAGAGTTATTATTGTAGGATGACTTTCTGTGTATATATCGCACCATTTAACTCACAGGAAACGATATACATCCCTGTTTCATATGCACTAAGATCAAACTCATTCTTTAAATTTACAAGACGTGAGGATAAACGTGTTTTTCCAATAGCATCGGTAATATGCAATTTAGCATGGGCATCGAAGTCTGTTAAATACACTTGCAATGTATTGTTGGATATATGTATATCAATATTTTGCAGCATCATTTCATTTATATTCGTATTTGAGTTTCCAACGCTAAGTGGATTTCCACCTTGTGAGGCGTCATAACCGCATGAACGCAATGTAATTTGACTTCCATCAGGTAAAACAGAAAGCTCAATCCAACCTAAATGCAGACTACCTCCAATGTCAAACATTGCACCGAGGTAACCTTGATTGCCAAGAAACGCACCATATTGATAAGGTAAACTCCCAATGATTCCAGTATTCACAGTAAGATCTATGCCCAACGCGTAGCTCGTATCCGATCCATACTCTTGAAAAACAGTAAGCTCATCACCTAAATTAAACAAGGAAACGTCAAAAGCCGATGTTTCACTCGATATTGACCCTGCTGGCATTCCATTTTGACAACCCAATAGCGCACCTGAGCCTTCATAGGTTGCTGGCAGGCCAGATATGGTGGTATCTCCACTCAAATCTTGGACCAAAAAATAAAATTCAATTACACCGTCACCATTAAAATCAAAAGCATATGGCTCAGTTGATGCATCAATGACGATTTCCGGAGAAAAGGTATTACTGATGACCTGAGCTTGTGCTTTCCCAATAAGCATCATGAAAAGAAGGCATAAGGTCGAAAGTGCGTAGTTGTATTTATTTTTCATATTATGTTTGATTTGCTTCGAAATTACAAAAACGGCCGGGAATTTCAATCATCATTTGAAACTCCATTACTGGTCTCTTTATCGTAATGGATAAATATATTGGCATAAATGATTTTAGATAATGCAAATATCAAGGGGCTTAGCAGGATGATTAAAATAGTGAGAATGATAATTTGAGTCCAAACAGAAACATCGGTAAAAAACCAATTTGCCCCAGCCCAAATAGTTACAAAAACAATTACGCCAAGCGCGTAAGAAACATACATAGCGCCAAAGTAAAAACCAGGTTCAGGAATATAATTTACTTTACATTTGGGGCACTCCCTTCGGACATTACCAAGCTTTTTGAAATCATAAACGCTAGATTCAAAAAATGGTCCTTTCAGACACTTCGGACAACGCAATTTACAGATGCTGTATAATTTTGAAAATATCACTCGATAAAGATAGGAATTCTAGTCCTTCAAATCGTGAGACCCTTTTACTTTCAGATTGGAATTAATTACACCTAACCAACCAAAACTATCTGAAGATTACCACTTTCAAAGAAACAGGTTGTTTATTCTTAAAAATCAACCAGAAAGGTATTTCAAGA
>CAJWAO010000008.1 GCA_913020765.1 uncultured Flavobacteriales bacterium
AAAAATGGAATTAGAATTGGGTTATGAAAAAGGCTTACAATTACATATTGAAAAAGAACGTGCGGCGGTAAAGTTACAAAGTAAGGTCGGTGAACTGCTTTATGAGAAAGGAATAGAGCTGGTACTCTTTCGTCATCATTTGACAGACATCACAATATCTGAAATAATCAAACTACACGATTACTCACGAAAAGTAGGTAGCAACACTATAGATGTATTCACAACCTCTGAGCTTGCATCAAAACTTTTAACTTTAAATGTAATCCCCTCAAAACTTGACATCGGAAAATTGGCCAAAGAATGGAATGACGAAAAGTCTTCATTTTCTAATCAAAACGAATTCTTGATGAAAAAACTTTCCGTTCTTGAGGAGAACCAGGACCAACCTGTCGAACCGCGAGATGTTATTTTATATGGATTCGGCAGGATCGGAAGGCTTGCTGCAAGAGAATTAATTAAGCAGGCTGGAAAAGGTCAACAGCTTAGGCTCCGCGCAATTGTTACGAGAAGTTCTAAGGATGCAGACATTATAAAAAGGGCATCCTTGCTCAGGAACGACTCTGTTCATGGTGCCTTTAAAGGTTCAGTTATTGAAGATTTAGAGAATAAAACTTTGATCATCAATGGCCAGATTGTTCATATGATTAGTGCAAATGCACCTGAGGATATTGATTACACAAGTTACGGTATAAGCAACGCTCTAGTAATAGATAATACTGGTGTATTCACCAACAGAGAAGCTTTAGCCCGTCATTTAAGTGCAAAGGGGACCTCAAAAGTTCTACTCACTGCACCTGGAAAAGAGATACCAAATATTGTTTATGGTATTAACCAAGGAGAACTTGACATTGAAAATGAAAATATTTACTCCGCAGCGTCTTGTACCACAAACGCAATATCACCGATTTTAAAACTTATGAGTGACGAATTCGGTATAGAGAAAGGCCACATTGAAACAGTACATGCTTACACCAACGACCAAAACTTACTGGACAATATGCACAAGAAGTCGAGGAGAGGTCGGTCTGCGGCGATTAACATGGTCATTACTTCAACTGGTGCCGGTAATGCCGTAACGAAAGTAATCCCTGAATTAAAGGATAAATTAACGGCAAATGCTGTTCGTGTGCCGACGCCAAATGGTTCTCTGGCAATAATTAGCCTGGAATTGAATAAAAAAACAACTGTAGAAGAGGTAAATAAGGTAGTCCATAATGAGGCCCTAAATGGTAATCTTGTAAACCAAATTTATTACTCGCTTGATGGCGAACTTGTATCAAATGATATTATTGGAAATACTTGCTGCGCTGTTTTTGATTCTGAGGCAACATTAAGTTCAAAAGACGGGAAAAGTATTGTATTGTACACCTGGTATGACAACGAATATGGGTACACCAAGCAAGTTATTCGTCTCGCTAAGTATATAACAAAAGTTCGTAGAGCAATTTACTATTAAACTATTGACCTGGCAATTCAGTTGCCAAGTAAAGATTAATTAAAGAGGTAATTAGCGCAATTATTGCAATCCACAAGGCTATTGTGCTTCTTTTACTGTGTCTTTCGGGCATAATAATCAATAATACGCGTTTCGGTAAATATAGTTTCAGTAAATCATGGTATTCGTTTTATGATTGATTGAATAGCGTATTTGAAAACAATATGACTTTATGGTTGTTCATCGTTAAAACGAACAAAAACCACGATCATTTATGAAAGGTACTAGACCTGGACATAGTTTTGAAATTCTTTTAGATGGAACGAAAAAAACCGATATAACCCATGACTTGTTAACGTTATTTATTTTTCAAGTAAATGATGTCCTCTATTCCTTATTTCGCTAAATTTGTGCCCTAAAGTTTAAGTAAAAGTATATGTCTGCAGATATTTTTGAGAAAATCGAAGCCAATAGAGGCCCATTAGGTATTCATGCCAAACAATCACATGGTTATTTTACATTCCCGAAGCTTGAAGGTGAAATAAGCCCTCACATGGTTTTTAGGGGTCGAAAAATGCTGAATTGGTCGCTAAATAATTATTTAGGTTTGGCAAATGACCCAGAGGTTAGAAAATTCGATGCAGAAGTGGCGGAAGAATATGGATTCTCACATCCAATGGGTGCTAGAATGATGAGTGGAAATACCGATTTTCATGAACAATTAGAAAAGGAGCTGTCAGATTTTGTTGAAAAAGAGGATACTATATTATGTAATTTCGGATATCAAGCGGTGCTCTCATGTATCGATGCTCTTGTTGACCGCAAAGATGTTATTGTTTATGATGCAGAATCCCATGCCTGTATATTGGATGGTGTTCGATTGCATATGGGAAAAAGATACGTTTTCAAACATAATGATGTAGAAGATTGTGAAAAGCAATTGATCCGTGCTGAAAAACTAGCCGAAGAGACTGGCGGTGCCATACTTGTGATTACCGAAGGTGTTTTCGGTATGAGAGGAGATCAGGGCAAAGTGAAAGAGATTGTTGCGCTGAAAGAAAAATATAATTTCAGACTTTTCGTGGACGATGCTCATGGTATAGGAACACTTGGTGCAAAAGGTGGTGGAACCGGACAGGAGCAAGGTTGCCAGGATGGTATTGATATCTATTTTGGAACGTTCGCAAAATCATTTGCTTTGATCGGCGGGTTTATTTCTAGTGATGCGCAAGTTGTTGAGTACTTGCGATACAACATGCGTTCTCAAATTTTTGCGAAATCTCTTCCCATGACACTTGTCAAAGGTGCATTGAAAAGACTGGAAATCATGAAGAGAAGCACGTCACACAAAGATAAACTTTGGGAAATTACCAACGCACTAAAAACTGGTCTAGTAGAAAACGGTTTTGAAATAGGCCCATCGAACTCATGCGTAACACCTGTTTATTTGAGTGGTTCCATTCCAGAGGCAACCAACTTAATCTTCGACCTAAGAGAGAATTTCAACATATTCTGCTCTATGGTGGTTTATCCAGTGGTACCCAAAGGAATGATTATTTTAAGGTTGATTCCAACAGCCTCCCATACGCTTGAGGATGTGAAATTTACGATTGATTGTTTTTCAAAAATCGTAGGTAAACTAAAGGCAGGCGAATATATGGCAGATAAGATCGCTCCAATAGAGTAACTATCTGAAACTACCTTCTAGAGGAATCGATTAGCAATTTCAGTTTCTTCTCATCAACCAATAGTACCTCTGAATTAAAGTACTTGGATTTACCTAATTGCAGTTTTTTGGTGCCTGAAAAGTGTAATGAATTTGGCTTAAGAAATTCAATGACTTCGTCAATATTTTCTGGAGTCAGCCCTCCACCTGGTAGGATCTGAATGCGATCTGATGCAAATTCAATCATCGCTTTTAACCTCTCCTTACCCCTGAAAACATTGACCTCCGAACCTGCAGTTAAAATTCGATCAAATTTTATAGAAATCAATTGCTCTAATGCTTTCTGCCAATTGTCAATATCGTCAAAAGCCTTATGAAATGTTAACTCAATATTTGGAGTAAGAACACGCAATCGCCTCAAAAAGGAAATATCAAGCATTCGTTGTTTATTTAAAACACCGACAACTACACCTTGAATGCCTAACTTCTGATAATGAACAATATCTTCCATAATCTGAATTTTCTCCGCTGCATTATACACAAAATCACCAGAGCGCGGACGAATGAGCACGTGGGTATTCAAACCTAATGAGACTGACCGCTCCACCAGTGCTATCGATGGAGTCAAACCACCGCAACCCAGCTCTTGACATAACTCTACCCTATCCACGCCATACTTTGAGGCCAATTCTAAAGCAGTTCTACTTGAAACACAAATTTCTATCAACATAAGATTCAAGTTAAGTTCAACACTAATCGTTACTTAGAATTTAAAGATAAGGTAAAATGGCAATACGTATTTGGAGATTTGTTGCACTAATTTTTCCCTATATTTGCAACTAATGAAAGGTACTTCAGAAAAAGAAAAAAATCAGCAAAAATCAGTAGATTTTGAATCCTTTAAAAATCAAGTTTTAGCGGATTATAAACTTGCATGCTTATCCCGAGAGGCCTCTTTACTGGGAAGGAAAGAGGTTTTAACTGGTAAAGCCAAGTTCGGGATTTTTGGAGATGGTAAAGAACTTGCTCAGATTGCCCTTGCAAAAGAATTTAAAAACGGTGATTTTCGTTCGGGATACTACAGAGACCAAACCATAATGTTGGCCATAAATGAGTTAACAATAGAACAATATTTCGCTGGCTTATATGCACACACTGATGTTGAAATTGAGCCACAGTCCGCAGGAAGACAAATGGGAGGACATTATGCCACAAGAAATCTTGATTCGCATGGAGAATGGAAAAATTTGATGCTACAAAAAAATAGCAGCGCAGATATATCACCAACGGCAGGACAAATGCCAAGGCTAGTTGGGCTTGCGCAGGCTTCGAAAGTATATCGGGAGAACGAGTTATTAAGCACTACAGAAAAAGCTCAAAAATTTACAGACAAAGGCAATGAAGTAGCATTTGGAACCATTGGCGATGCATCGACGAGTGAAGGGCCTTTTTGGGAATCCATTAATGCTGCAGGCGTCATGCAAATCCCACTCGTCATGTCAGTATGGGATGATGGTTACGGAATTTCTGTCCCAAGAGAGTTTCAAACGACCAAAGGCTCAATTTCGGAGGCTTTAGCGGGAATGCAGCGTACTGAGGATAAAAAAGGATATGAGATATTTGTTACAAAAGGATGGGACTATGCCCACCTTTGCCAAACGTACGAAAAAGCAGTTCGTTTAGCCCGCGAAGAACACGTACCAGTGCTCATCCACGTGAAGGAAGTAAACCAACCCCAAGGTCATTCTACCTCAGGTTCACATGAGCGCTACAAAAGCAAAGAGCGTCTTGAATGGGAAAAAGAATTCGATTGTATTGCTAAATTTAAAGAATGGATTTTATCCTTTGACGCAGGAGGAAATAAAATTTCTGATGCAGAAACATTAGATAATCTTCAAAAAGAGGCCAAAGCTGAGGTGAGGCAGGCTAAGAACAATTCGTGGAAAAGATTTACCTCCGAAATCCAACAAGAATTAACTGAACTTACCTCAATTATAGAGTCCGCTGGGGAAGGTAGCAGCCAAAAGGCTTTTATTCTAAAAGAACTTGAAATTCTCAAGAAAACATACGAACCCATTCGTAAAGATCTTTTGAACACAGCAAGAAAGGTTTTGCGCCTGATGTTTAAGGAGCAATCGCAAAAAAAAGATACGCTTGCCGCATGGATTCAAAAAACTATTGAAAGCTCATATAATAAATACAGCTCTCATCTTTATTCAGAATCGAACTCAGCGATTCATAAGATTGCTGCCATTGCACCAAAATATGGTCAAGAAGAGCGAATGGAGGATGGAAGAATTATTCTTCGAGACAACTTTAAGGCTCAGCTAGATAAAATGCCCGAGCTATTAATCTTCGGAGAGGATGCCGGAAAAATTGGAGGAGTCAACCAATCCTTGGAGGGTTTACAGGATCAATTTGGGATGAATCGAGTTTTTGATACAGGGATTAGGGAGTGTACAATAATTGGACAGGGAATTGGAATGGCCATGAGAGGTCTAAGGCCTATTGCTGAGATTCAATACCTTGATTATCTACTCTATGCTATTCAGGTGCTATCTGATGATCTTGCTACCGTTCAATACAGAACAAAAGGAGGCCAAAAAGCACCTTTAATTGTAAGTACAAGAGGGCACCGTCTTGAAGGAATATGGCACAGTGGTTCACCAATGGGTATGATTATCAATGCACTTAGGGGCATGCATATTTGTGTTCCTAGAAATATGACAAAAGCTGCCGGTTTCTACAACACATTGCTCGAGGCTGACGAACCTGCTCTTGTTGTAGAACCATTGAATGGTTATCGAACAAAAGAAAAATACCCAGAAAACATAGGAGAATTTAAAGAGGCTTTAGGTATGCCGGAAATTGTAGAGGAAGGTACAGACCTTACGCTCGTCTCCTATGGATCAACCTTTAACATATGCCAGATGGCAGCTAAACCACTTGCCGAGCTTGGTATTTCCATTGAACTTGTGGATATCCAAACATTGATTCCATTTGATATAGAACATGCCATTACGAAGTCTGTGCAAAAAACCAATCGGCTTTTGATTATAGATGAAGATGTAAGCAGTGGAGCTACGGGTTATATGTTAGACAAAATTATGGTTGAACAAGAATGCTTTTATCATTTAGATTCTGCACCACATACGCTGAGCTCGAAAGATCACAGACCGGCTTACGGTTCGGATGGTGATTATTTCTCTAAACCCAACATAGATGATATTGTGGAGAAGGTATATGCCATTATGAGCGAAAGCGATCCAAGCACGTTTCCCCCACTTTACTAAACACATTACAAAATCAGATTATTTAATATCAATCTGAAAAGGTAGGCGCATCACCATACCTTCCCACTCTTGGGCGGATTCAATGTTTTCATACAGTGATTCTAGAATTGGATGATTCAAAATATTTTGTTTTGCCTTTACATTCATGCCCTCCTCCTCAAGTAAACTGATTAAATCAGCAAATGGTTTTTTCTCAACCTCAGGATAATAAACTATTGATCCATCTTCATTTGAATTTGAAATTGATTGGGCATATGAAATTGCAGCTTGCAGTGACCCTATCGTATCTACAAGTCCTATTTTTACTGCATCTGATCCAGTCCAAACTCGACCGCGTGCAATCGCATCAACTTTTTCCTTGGACATCCCTCTTCCGTTTGCAACCCGTAATAAAAATTGTTGGTAAATTTTATTTACTTCTTGCTGTGCAATTTCAAACTCAAAATCACTGAGCTTATGATTTGTCGACGCAACAGCGTGATCATGTGTCCCGATTTCATCTACTTCTACGCCAATCTTACCCAACATTTCTTTGGTATATGGAAGCACACCAAAAACACCTATAGAACCGGTAAGTGTCGTTTGATCAGCAAAAATCTTATGTGCAGGACTTGATACATAATAGCCCCCAGATGCCGCATAATCACCCATTGAAACAATTACCTTTTTAACTTCATTGGTTAGAGAGACCTCACGCCAAATCTCCTCGGATGCCAATGCACTTCCTCCGGGACTATTTACACGGAAGACAACAGACTTTACAGATTCATTTTTCCTAGCCTTCTTAAAAAGTGCACATATATTATCACTTGAAAAGCCTTTTCCGGTTTTGGCTATTGAACCCTCCGCTAAAATAACAGCAACCTTGGGTTCTGAAGCACGCGCTAGAATTTGGTCTGTCAAAAACTCCTCCTCACTGTAGGACGAAAAGCTATAGAAGTTCAATTCATTTTCCTCTTTCACTTTCACTTTTTTCATAAGTATTTTAAGGACTTCATCACGATACATCGATTCATCCATCATACCTTTTTCTACAGCATCATTTACATTCTTAATCTCAAGATTATTGGCATATGTATTGAGATTTTCGTGCTTTAATCCTCGCGAGGATACAATATCCGTAAGCATCGTATTCCAGGTAGACTGCATATACACCTGCATCTGTAAACGACTAGAATCACTCATTTTATTTAAAAATAAGGGTTCCACTGCGCTCTTAAAGTCATTATTGTTTCCTTTGAGTATAGCAACCTCCAGTCCCATTTTTGCCAATAGCTCTTTTATAAACAGGACCTCACCTCCCAATCCATTCCACTGAAACATCGAACCAGGAAATCCATAAATCTCATCAGCAGCGGAGGCCACATAATAGGCTTGTTGAGAGATGTATTCTCCCGAATGATAAGCCACAACGAACTTTTTACTTTCCTTGAAAGCATCGATTCCTTCACGAAGCTCTTGGGCAGAAGAAATACCGCAGCTGAGGGTACCAAAGTCGAGAAAAAGCCCCTTAACATTATCGTCTTTGGCTGCGGCCTTTAAGCCGTATAAAAGTGCTGAAAGCCCTTTTGTTGAATTCACCGAAAGGGCCAAAGGATCTACCTCAGCTGAATTTTCCTCAGCAATTAATCCATTTAGCTTGACATGTAAAATTGTATCAGACTTCATGGCGGATTCGTCCGAATCAAAGAGACCACCTAAGCCTATAATTATTCCAATAAATACAAGTAATCCAAAAAAGGAAAGAATTCTTGATAAAAAGACAGACCAGAAGACTTTTCTGAATGGTATTTTTGTTTCTTCCATAACAAGCTAACTTTTTTTTAATTAATAAAACTGCCAAGAGTAAACCCATTTTCAACAATATTGAATTGTAATGTGAATCGAATCTCATCTGTATAGTTCTCATATAATGGGCCCATGTTCTGAGAACGAACCAACGGGAAATAAATACCAAATACGTCACCAAATGTTAAAGCAAAACCTGCATTACATACATATTCAATATTTGTATCACTCGGAAATAATCCTTGATTGAGGAATATTTCGAAAACATTCGGTTTTATGGGAAGTGCCAAATAGGTATTGAAGGAGGCTATCCATTTAAGATTTGTTCCGACACTTGATGTCGAATAAAAGTTACCCATGCCATCCATCTGCTGCTGCACTCCTCCCCTTGCAAAATAATATTGTTCCAAAAAAAGATCTCTTCCTCCCTCCACTCCTGTCATAGATAGGTTTTGATGATAGCTATCAAAAGTGGAGAGTTCTGAAACTATATTTTTTCCGATGTAAGCACCAAAACTGATGGATCGCCTCATATCTCCCAAGCTATAATTGACATTAAAACTTGCACTTAGCTCTGCTCTGAGCATTTTATCGATATCAACCCCTCCAGTATTTTCCGTCGATTGCTCGTAATATGTTACGGATGGAGAAATAAGAAACGAAGTGTTTTTAAACTCTTTTTGGAAAAGATACTTAATTCTAGCCCCATAGTTATTCTGATAAAGCGCTAAGTTTTGTGAAAAATCACCCTGCCAAATTCCTTTGATTTCAGCATAACTAAACGAAGTATTTCTTTTA
Source organism: uncultured Flavobacteriales bacterium (assembly GCA_913020765.1). Lineage (GTDB taxonomy): Bacteria > Bacteroidota > Bacteroidia > Flavobacteriales_D > Crocinitomicaceae > UBA952. The sequence goes on from CAJWAO010000008.1 coordinate 8,981, forward strand.
CTTCTATCACCAAAAATAGCTTTTAAATAAGGTGTTAACCCAAAAAACCTGGATTGAAATTGACCAGGATGGGTAAATGATTTCAATGACGCCCCAATTTTAAGCTGCTTAATATTGTTTTTCGGAAGCACAACATACAATGCTTCGCCAACCCCAACGAAATTCTTACTTTTAAAACCAAACTGAGGTGCAACAAGGTATTGAAAACGTTGTAATGGAACTCCCAAATTGTGGAAGGCTGCCCCTAGCATTAATCCATCATAAGCATTACCTGCAAGTATCGGTGTCCAAAACAAATTGGTTCGATTTACTTCGTGGTCCCCTGAAAAAAATTCAATTTTAAGCGGCTCCCATTTGTGGAATAAAGCTTTTTTTCGCCAGGTATTGTTGTGCCTTGACAACTCCGGAATATTCTTATCAGCGTCAATCACAACTCGGTTGAATTCAGTAATATTTGAACTAAGAACACCTTCAGAATTTCCGGGCTCAATCCAAATAGTCTCTATTAGGTCGTCATTTTTAAAAGCATTAATTTCAATCGGACCATTCACCTGACCTACATTTTTGACTTTTACCACAGAACCACTTTTCAGCTTTGGCTTTACACTTCGGATTTTAAAGTCCACATGATTTGTTGTTTGAATCAAATCATCGAAAAACCATGATAAATCTTTTCCTGTTTCATTTTCGAATAATATTCTTAAATCTTCAGGTTGTGGGTGTTTAAATTTCCACTCATTAAAGTATGCGTGCATGATTCGATCAAATTCCAAATCACCCAAAAAATCTTTTAAATAATAGAAAACAAGACCTGTTTTTTGATACATAATAATACCGTAATTAGCAGGAGAAAAATCTTTAGAATGGGTCTCAATAGGTTGATCGGCACCAGCTGTATGCGTGAAACGATAGCTTAAATCACCCATGTCATGGTAATCTAAATCATTAAGGTGAAAACGGCCATTCAATACCATATCAGATAAGCGAGTATTATCAGGATACTTCGTTTGAATATATCGCACCTCATTCAAGGTATTGATTCCTTCGTCCATCCATCCGTGAACCCGCTCATTGCTACCCATAATACCATAAAACCAATTGTGACCCACCTCATGAACAATGACAATCTCTAATTCCTCTTTTGAGGAAGAATTGCCAATCACGGTAACGTTGGGGTATTCCATGCCTCCGCCAGCACTTATTGTTCCATCCACCGCTGTGACATGGTTGTATGGATAATTTCCATTCCAAAGTGAATAATAATAAGTTCCATCATTTAAATACTCAATAGCATGCTGCCAGTGTCTCGCATTTTGAGGAACGAAGAGCGCCCAAGTATCAACAAGCTTTCTTGTTCCTGGCAATTCAACTGAACCTTTGAGTACCGCATATCTCTTATCTGCAAACCAAGCAAAATCATGCACCTTGTCTTGCGTATATCGAATCGTTTTATAATTGTCAGCTGAAGGAGGGAAAGGTGTAATCGTATTAATTTGATTAGACTCAGCTACCAATGACGTCAAATTCAACTCAGTTTCTTTGGCCAAATTATTCATAAATTCAATTTCACTTGCATTTTGCAAGTCTCCTGTTGATCCGACCACATAATTTTTGGGAAGTGTAATAGATACATCAAAAGATCCGAACTCAGAGTAGAATTCACCCTGATTCAAATAAGGCATTGGGTTCCAACCATTTTTATCATATACCGCAGGTTTAGGATACCATTGGGTAATTTGATAAGATTGACCAATATGTCCTAATCTTGATATGCTTCCAGAGGGAACCTTTACGCGAAAAGGAGTTGAAACATCAATAGATTCATCGGGTAAGAGCGGCGTCAATAAAGCCAAAACTGCAATATCCTCATGCCCCTGAAAAATACTATATTTTACTTTTTTTCCATTAATTTGGAATGCAATAGAGTCAATAAAACCGTTATCCTCATTTGAAATATTTTTAAGGACATCATTGCCATTTTCCTGCATTTGCTTTGCTAATGCGGTCTCTCCATTCTTATAGGCATTAGGCCATAAATGAATGTAAAGTTCGTTCAATGTATCAGGTGAGTGATTGATATATTCAAATTCCGCAAACCCTCGGAGGATATGTTTCCGATCATCAAGCCGGACAGATATTTTATAATTTACCTCTTGCTGCCAATAATCCTGCGCAGCTAACAATCCAATAAATAAACTAAAAAATGATACTAAAAATAAATTTCTGTATTCCATAGGCATAAAAAAAGGCTGCACTTCTGCGCAGCCTATAAAAATACATAAAATGGATTATTATTTAATCAAGCGTAATGTTTGTGTTTGTTGAAGTCCATCTTCAAATGTGAACAAATAGACCCCATTAGGCCAGTCAAGCGTTGAAAGTTTGTCACCATGTAAAACTTCTTGACTATGAATAATTCTGCCTTGCATGTCACGAACAACGAGAGAAGAGCTAAGTGCAGAAGAAAATGCAACTTCAACTTCATTGCTAAAAGGATTTGGGAAAACACCAACGTTAAATGGGATATTTTCAGTTATACCCGATGTACTTACTGGCTCAAAACTTGCGAGTCCACATGGAAATAATTGGTATCCAGAATCATATGGCGATGAAGAATCATATTGACCACCAATTCCTGTTACATCGAATAACCCTTGAGGGGCTGCGCCTTCTGGAATATCTGTATCCCCATCAATACGCAAAGTAAATATATTATCTCCATCTGTAACATCAATATTATTGGACCCTGAAGGAAAAGTAGCAATAGGGTCTACGAAGCTTACATTTTCAATACGAATCAATTGAGACTCTGTATCCTCATTTAAATCTGTTACTATTGTAGGCTCCTGTAACGTATTTTCAGTGCTCAAGACTTCAATACTATCTGCGAATACCTCAATTAAACCATTGAATTGATCGATTTGACCAAGAACACGAATTTCGTCTCCTTCGGTAACAACATAATCACTCACATCAACAAAGTTGTATACATTGATTCCATTATTATCTGAATCAATCATTGTAAAGCTCAACCCTTCATTTCCGTCAAAATCGATACAATGTACGACTCCTTGTAAGGAAACGTATACACCAACAGAGTCAGCGAGTAGATTGGAATCATTCGTTGTTACACTGGCAATATCTGTACTTAAATAGTCCAAGGTCTCTCCGGACAATACGATAGTTTTAGACTCTGGAGAGGAACCTGCAACAACAGTAATCGTACCTACCATTCCATTTGCGGCATGTGATCCAACAGAGCAATCGTATTCATAAGTACCGGGCAAGGTAAAAATATGAAAATACATCTCGGAATCACTAGTTGGGGTAGATGCGAAACTCTCAGGATTGTTATAATTTTCGCCTGATACAGAATTCGTAATAAAATTCACATTGTGAAATCCTCCATCATTAATCCAATAAACAGTATCACCTACATTAATTGTCAAAAGCTGAGGCTGGTAGTAATAATTCCCCGAATTGACCGTATGAGAAACAGCCTGGCTTTGTGAAGAAATGGTTACAATTCCCTCTTGGCTATAATTTTGTGAGGCTCCATTTAACCTTACAAAAACCTCTGCGCTCTGCACTTGCCCTCCAATATTTGGAAGGAGTAATGAATTTGAAAAAGTTCCTGCTGAGGACGATGAAATCTCATAGTCACCTGATACATCAACTGTAATATCTTCCGTTAAGTAGTTACCTGAAACTACAAAAGTTTGTTCTGAGGAAGGGGCTCCAACGAAATGTGAAAAACCGATAAGCGTATCCTCGGAGCTAAATAAAACAGGATCTGGATTCAAAATTTCGCCAGATAAATTGACTGAAAGGTTATCAGCACCTGCAGAAGTAAAATCAATACTACCATTCGAAGGAACCGCCAAAACAGAACCATTTAGTCGAATATATAAAGTAGTGGAAGTCAATTCACCTGATACCGGAGTCAGCAGTAAATTTGTTGAAAATCCAGTTGACGAGGTTAAAGAAATTTCATAATCACCAGAGACTGAAACTGAGATATCAGATGTTAGGTTTGTTCCGGATACGTCAAGTGTTTGTTCGGGAGAAGGTGTACCGACAAACTGAATAAATCCATCCAATTCACTAACAGAAGAAACTACAGTTGGCTCATCAGAAGATTCACCTATCCATACTCCTGGATCATAAATACCGTCACCTGTATTGATTGGTTGTTGCGTATGACTCGTACATCCTGAAACTTGGCTGTCTGCCCATACATTCCATTCAGATTCTTCCCAAACTGGATTTGAAGCTGATACCGATGCGATTCGTTCTGCCCTTCCATCTTCGAATTCATGACACGTTCCGCTACCGTCCTCTCCGGGTACACCAAAAATATCGATTGTATTATCGGAAGCATCAAAAATAGCAATTTGATCATCACCATTACTATCTGCTGCACCACCAGTACCGGCATCAATATCCGGAGCAAATCCATATACATTTTCGAATTCCCCCGCGTTTGGCGAAATGATAACAAAAGATCCTGAAGATAAGATCCCAATAGATGACAAGTCTACACCTGTATTTTGAGGCCCCGCATTGCCATTTGTCCATCTTCGCAATTCCCAATCAGTCAAATCAACATCGCTGGCACTCTGATTATAGATTTCTACATAACGAGCCCCGGAATTATTATTTGGATCAGCCAACTCGGTTATTATCAACTGGCTAAATGAGTAACTGCTGAAAAGCATTACTAACAGTAAAGTATAAATTTTTTTCATGAATTAATTTTTTGAAGTAAAAATACAAATGAATTTGAAATATATTCAGAGTTTATCAAAACAAAAAAAGGCGCCGAAGCGCCTTGTGATTTAATGTATAATTCAAAATTAATTTTTCGGATTATCTTTTCTTTCTGGTTTTGGAAGTAGCACCTTTCTTGAAAGCTTCCATTTTTTGGTTCTAGGATCTTTGCCTATTACCTTAAACTTCAACATATCACCTTCCTTACATACATCACTCATTCGAGCTGTTTTCTCCCAAGCAAATTCAGAAATATGAATCAAGCCATCAGTACCAGGAACAATTTCTACGAAACACCCGAAGTCTTTAACTGATTTAACAACACCCTCGTACTCTTTTTGATCCTCAACCTGCGGTGGAAATGCGATCAACTTTAACTTTTTCAAAGCATTTGCCATATCATCACCGTTATTTGATAATACTTGGACGCAACCCTCACCATTTTCTAACTCCTCAATGGTAATTGTTGTATTTGTCTCTTTTTGAAGCCCCTGAATGATTTTTCCTCCAGGCCCGATGATTCCACCAATCATTTCATTCGGTACATTGAAGGACTCAACTCTAGGTGTTTGCGGCTTTAAGTCTGCATTTGGTGCCGGAAGCGTCTCTAATATCTTGTCTAGGATGTGAAGACGCCCCACTTTGGCCTGCTCTAAGGCTTGAATCAAAACATCATATGGTAAACCATCGACCTTAATATCCATCTGGCAAGCCGTTATTCCTTTTGCCGTTCCTGTTATTTTGAAATCCATATCACCCAAATGATCTTCATCGCCTAATATATCAGATAGGACAGCAAATTTTCCATTTTCAGCAACCAGTCCCATGGCTATTCCCGTAACAGGTGATTTAATTTGGATACCCCCATCCATCAATGCGAGTGTACCAGCACAAACAGTAGCCATAGAAGAAGAACCGTTTGATTCTAAAATCTCCGACACAAGACGAATGGTGTATGGATTGTCATCTGGTAAAACTGGTCTCAGTGCTCTTAATGCCAGATTACCATGACCAATCTCTCTTCGAGAGACACTGAATTTCATTCGAGCCTCACCCGTCGAAAAAGGTGGGAAGTTATAATGCAACATAAAAGGAGTTGATCCCTTAAAGGTAACGTCATCAATCATCTGCTCATCCATCTTACCCCCTAGGGTTAGTGTTGTCAAGGACTGAGTTTCCCCTCGGGTAAATACTGCAGATCCATGGGCAGTTGGTAGATAATCTACCTCAGACCAAATTGCTCTTACCTCATCAAATCTACGCCCATCCAGACGTATATTATCATCTAGCATGGTGTCTCGAACTGCCTTTTTCATGGCTTCTTTAAAGTAAACGGAAATATATTTGCCAATTTCCTCATTCTCTTCTTCTGTTAGTGACGCGATAAACGCCTCTTTAACGGCACCAAACAATTCAGCTCTTTTCTCTTTCGATGCCAGCCCCTGTCTTGCCACTTCTCGACACTTATCGTAAGAGAAATCCATAATTCTTTTTCTAACCTCTTCATTGTGGTCCTCATGCGCGTATTCTCTTTTCGGTGAGGAGGTCGGAATCTCAGCAGCCAGTTCTATTTGGAATTTACATTGCTTCTTAATTGCTTCATGAGCAACCTTAATGACTTCAACCATTTCAGCCTCCGAGGCCTCGGCCAACTCACCTTCTACCATTACAATATTATCAATCGTACCTGCAATGATACAGTCTACGTCAGAAACTTCCATTTCCTCCAAGGTAGGATTGATTACAAACTCACCATTAACTCGACCGACTCTCACCTCTGACATTGGACCATTAAATGGAATATCTGAAACCGCAATGGCGGAGGATGCTGCAAATCCAACAAGCGCGTCTGGGCTATTTACACCATCGTAAGCAATCAATTGCATCATCAACTGAACATCTGCATGAAAATCATCTGGAAACAGTGGACGAAGCGCCCGATCAACAATTCGCATTACCAAAATTTCTCTTTCAGATGGCCTTGCCTCTCTTCTAAAGAAACCTCCCGGAATTCTTCCATCAGCAGCAAACTTCTCACGGTAGTCAACAGTCAGGGGTAGAAAGTCCACACCCTCTTTAGCTTCTTTACTAGCAACTACCGTTGCTAAAATCATAGTGTCTCCCATTCTCAAAACAACAGCGCCATCAGCCTGTTTGGCTAGCTTACCGGTTTCAATGGAAATTGTTTTGCCACCTATTTCAATGGTCTTTGTTATTCCTAGTTTCATACTTTTTAATCTATAATTATCAAATTTTTAAAAACAAAAGGGACAGCCGATACTATCGATTGTCCCCTCTTCAATACGTTTTGTAAACCAATTAAAATTAGCGACGAAGTCCTAATTCTTTTACTAGTTTACGATATTTCTCAATATCCTTATTTTTCAAGTAGTCCAAAAGACTTCTTCTTTTACCAACGAGTAGCTGAAGCGCTCTTTGGGTACCAAAATCTTTTTTATTCTTTTTCATGTGGTTGGTAAGGTGACCGATTCGGTAAGTAAAAAGAGCGATTTGCCCTTCTGTAGAACCGGTGTTTTTGTCCGAACCTCCGTGTTTCTTGAAAATATCCTTTTTCACTTTTTTATCTAAATACATGCCAATATTTTTGTAAATAATTATTATGTAGTCCTCTTTGGACGGGTGCAAATTTAGGGATAGTTTTCCAATAAACAAGATTATCACCAAGAAATAACCTGATTATAAATACAAAGGATACTTCATCAAAAAATAAATCAATTTACCACTTACTGATTAGTAAAAATAAATTGTTCAACCATTTAAATTATATTTGTACCGCTTTTAGGTGTAAATCTTTATTTACTTAAAAAGGAATCCGGTGTAAGTCCGGAGCTGTATCTGCAGCTGTAAGCGTCTTAAAAACGACTTGATTAACCACTGATTTTCGGGAAGGTAAGTCGTAGTTGACGTGAGCCAGAATACTTGCCTTCGAGCATAAGAGAAGACTTCAGATTAAAGTCGGACTTAATTTCTCGACAGGGATATTATTTTCTTTTAGCTGATTTCTTCAACGTTTTATTTTTTTAATTATTTAATTTTTAACGATGAAGAATGTTTACATTTTAATTACCGCCCTTTTTATTGGGGCCAATGCCAAGGCTCAAATCGATTTTGAGTCTTCTTTAACAGAACCAGAAACCTTCAACAATGGTTCGGAAGGTCCAGATGGATTTGATTTTTCACCGATTCAACTCGTAAATTATTACGACACGGATTTCAGCTATTTTACAGGTTTTGCTATTTCAAATGTGACCGACAATACAACACCTGGATATATGAATCAATACAGTGCATACCCGGGTTCAGGCGCAGATAATTCTAGTGCTTATGCTGTGGCGTATTCAAGTCCCAAGTTCTATTCAACGTCTCCGGAGGTAAGTATACTCTCTTTTGATATCTCAAATACAACTTATGCAGGTTTATCGATGCTGGACGGAGATTCGTTCGGGAAAAAATTTGGTGAGGACACCAATGCTGTAGGTGAAATAGATGGTACAAATGGTGAGGATTTTTTCAAGGTATGGGTTATTTGCTCCAATTTAGAAGAGGGATTCAAGGATTCACTCGAATTTTACCTTGCGGACTATAGATTCGCTGATGATTCTGAGGACTATATTATTGATTCTTGGGAAACAATTAGCCTATCGGATTTTTCATTTAACGTAACAAGTGTATCTATGCGCTTTGAATCCTCCGATAATGGTGAGTTCGGGATGAACACACCAGCATATGTGGCTATTGACAATATCAATTGGGAAGCACCTGTTGGTATTTCAGAAACGATAGAAAACAACTATCAAGTCTACCCAAATCCAGTAACTGATGTAATGAATATCGAAGGTCCTGCAGGGAAAATCACTGTTTCCAATATCAATGGTAAGTTAGTTTGGGAAGGAATGCACAGCATGCAGTCCAGTATAGATTTCTCAAAACTACCGAATGGTGTTTACATGGTGAACATAAGTACACCGAACGGCACAGTTACGAAAAAAGTTATAAAATAAAGAGCAAAGAGAACCCGAGGTTATGATGCTTTGTAGCCTCGGTGTCTCTGAACTGATGAAGTGGTTAGTTATATCGTTTTTGTGGATTGGAGGTCATTGTATTGCACAAAAAAATAGAATTCAAGAGATAAATGAGGTGACCATCACTTTTAACCTCGATACATTTAAAAGCCAAAACAAATGGGAAGCCCTTCAGGCTAATGAAATCGAGGCCCTTCAGGCCAATGATGCGGCAGGACTCATCAGAAAGTTTACCAGTACAAGTATTAAGTCTTATGGCGGGATCGGAGGGCTAAAGACGGTATCCTCTAGAGGCCTGGGAGCGAATCACTCGAAAATTTTAGCTGACGGATTCGGCATAAATAATATACAAAATGGCCAAGTAAATTTGGGTCAAATACACTCGGATAACATTATTTTTATAAGAAGCAATTCTGACGGAAAATCACAATTTTTACAACCCATTTCTGCTCAAGTTGCGGGAAGTCAATTTTCTTTAGAAACTTTTGAAAATAATTTTGGCAATGACGGATTGCAATTTCGATTGTTAGGAAAGCAAGGTTCTTTCAATCAATGGGGATCCTATGGAGCACTCAAATTCACGAGCGAAAAATTTTTATTTAGTACTCATGGAAGCTTCAGACGCGCCGATGGAAATTACCCCTTTACACTGGTAAATGGAAATCAGACTTCAGAGGAGACTCGTTCGAATAATGACTACTTAGATTATCATTTTGGTTTGACTAGCGGTATCAAAACAGGTAAATCGGTTTTTCGCTTGGGCTATATGCAAAAAGAATTTGATCAAGGACTTCCAGGAGCTGTAATTCTTTACAATAATTCAGCTGATGAACGAATCACGAGCCGAGACCAAAACTTATTTGGAGATCATGTTTTTAAAGGAAAAAAAGTAAGTCTACGAAGTTTTATAAAAATGAATGAAAATAATGTAACATATACTGATCCAAATTATTTAAATCAGAATGGCGGCATTGATGTTAGCTATCGCAACCAATCGTTACAGGTCGGTATTGCCTTAGAAAATAAACTTTCCAAAAATCTCAAATTGCACCTCGGGGTGGAAGAGGTCATCAGCGACTTGTTGGTCAGCGATACGACTTTTGCAAGACCCAAAAGATATCACAATTATGCCATTGTAGGAATGAAGTATCATTTTGCGAAGAGGCTCAACCTGAGCATTCAATTATCTGAACAATTCGTGAATGAAAACAATTCAGCTGGCAAAAGTGCAGAAAATAAATTCAAGGTAAATCCATACATTGCAATATCAACGAAAGAGGAAGGGCAAAGATTTGGACATGAGATTTGGTATCGAAACTCATTTCGCATGCCCACGTTCAATGAGCTCTACTATAACAACATTGGGAATATCGACCTCAAACCTGAGGAAGCACATCAAATAAACTATGGCTGGTCTTATTCACCTCGAAAAACTGGAAAGTTTCAGTACTATTTCCGAAACAATATATACCTCAATTATGTCAATCATAAAATTGTGGCAATACCTTCCAAAAATCTTTTTACATGGTCTATGCAAAACGTCGAGAGGGCAAATATTCTCGGTACTGATTTTAAATATGGTTCAAAATGGAAGCCTACGAAATATTTTAAACTAAATCTAGATTTAAATTACAGTCTACAGAGCGCTCGAGATGTCTCACGCCCTGACTCGCCAAGCTACAACAATCAAATTGCCTACATCCCTTTACATACTGGAAATATTGATCTTTCTTTAACATACAAAAACACAGGCCTTAGATTTTCAAATTATACCAACTCTCTACGCTACACGCTGAATGAGAACATTAGTGCCAATCAAGTAGAAGGATTTTGGGTAAGTACACTCAGTACTTACTATTCATTAAATCTCAAAAATAAAAACATCCTGACATTGAGATTTACAATTAAAAATCTTTTTAATTCACAATACGCAGTCATTAGAAGTTTTATCATGCCCGGGCGTAATTATTTAATTGTATTGAAATATGCGTTTAATTAAAATTCTTTTATGTATCGTCACTCTGCTGTGCTCCTGTGGAAAAGAGAATGAACCCGAAGTTATCACGGGCGCTTTATCGAATGGTGCTTTGGTACTTTGTGAGGGTTTATTTCAACAGAACAACTCTCAGATTTCATTTATAAGTTTTGAGAATAAGCAGGTTGAAAATAATTTTTTCCTTAACCGAAATGACCGACAGCTAGGAGATACAGGAAATGATTTAAAAAGATATGGTGATAAAATTTATATCGTTGTCAACGTTTCCAGTACCATAGAGGTTATCGATGCAAATACTTTTGAATCAATAAAACAAATATCAATGATGAACGGAACGACAGCAAAACAACCTCGCTCTATACTATTTTACGATGGACTTGCCTATGTCACATGCTTTGATGGATATGTGGACATTATAGATACAACCGCTCTAATCATAAATGACCGAATAAAAGTTGGTTCCAACCCCGAAGACATGGCTATTGTAAATAATAAACTCTATGTAACGAACTCAGGAGGGTTAAATACACCACTCATGGATTCAACGGTTTCTGTAATTGATTTAAACACCCATCAAGAAATAGAGAAGATCATTGTAGGAATGAATCCGGGAACAATTAAAGCAGACCAAGATGGAGATATCTATGTTGTCACACGCGGAAATTATAGTAATATTCCCTCTCGAATGAAGCGAATAAATAGCGAAACCGATAATGTGGAAGAGACTTTTAATTTTGACATTTCAGGTATTACAAGGTTTAATGATGACTTCTTGGTTACTTACTATGACTTTTCTTCGGCTCAAAATAATGTCGCATTATTCAGCACAACGAATGAAACCATTGAAATCACTGAATTTATGCCACTCAACGAAATTCAAACACTTTATGGTTTAACATATAATCCTTCAAAAAATAAAATATTCATATCCGATGCAATGGGTTATACAAACACAGGATATATCAGAGAATATGATGTGCAAGGAAACCATATCCATAGCTATCATGTTGGATTAAATCCCTCTAAAATTTTATTTTATGAGTAAACTTAAATGCATTTCGACCATTGTGGTAAGTATTTTATTACAATCCGTGACAATTGCGCAATCCTTCGCCCCGGAGCCAGAACAAGTAGGATCCACTGCCATATATAAAGATTCTTCAATTTTCGTTGGATGGGCTGTCGATATTTCTATCATAAGAGGTCCCATGGATTTACAAGAACCAAGTCTCGGTTTAGCAAATTACGGTTCAGCAATAGATGGAAGCTTTATTGCTGATAATAATGTGGTCTCGCTCGGCGATGGCGGACAGGCAATTGCTACGTTTTCAGAGCCAATTGTTAATGGACCAGGGCCTGATTTCGCTGTTTTTGAAAATGGATTTGCCAATCATTATATGGAATTGGCTTTTGTTGAGGTAAGCTCTGATGGTTTAAATTACGCACGATTTGAATCGATCTCTGAAACTCCAACTGAGGTACAAATCAGTAATTTTAACTATTCTGATTGCCGATATGTGCATAACTTAGCTGGAAAGTACCGTGTTTACTTCGGTACCCCCTTTGATCTAGAAGAATTGTCAGGTATAGATGGACTTGATATCAATCGTATTACCCACGTAAGAATAGTTGATGTTGTCGGCAGTATCTCTTCAAATATTGCCAATTACGACAGTCAAGGAAATGTGATAAATGACCCCTATCCTACTCCTTTCGAATCAGGAGGATTTGACTTAGACGCTATAGGAGTAATTCATAATGCGGAACTACAATTGAATGAATTAAATCAAAAATTTGTAGTATTTCCAAATCCCACGAAAGACCAAATTTATTTGAAAGGTTTTGACGATTCAAAAAAATATATAACGGAACTAAGTGGAAATTTAATCGCAGAATTTTGGGGAGAATCATTCTCCGTAACTGATTTATCGCCAGGTTTATATTTTCTAAAGCAAGGGGCAAAAACAGTGAAATTCATGAAAGAGTAATCGTCTCAAGCCCACACTTTTGTGCCTTCAGAGCAATTATTACAGATATCGACAGCTTGCCTATTGGTTACGACGGCCTTGCGAAAGTTCCTGTAGGAAGAGGCGTTCCATATTTCATCGAAATGATTTTCCTGAATGCTACCTAAAACATGTTTTGCATCTTTATCAAAACAACAGGGAACAATACTTCCATCCCATGTACTTACAGAACCTGACCACATTCTCCAGCAGTGGTTTCCCGGATTTCCTTTTAGCTTGTAACTTCCATCTTTCTGTTTGGTATATCGCGAGTACTGCTCATTATCAGGCATTAATGGGTTACCATTCTCAAAGACATATAGCTGAGCTGTTTTTATACGTACCTCATCTATTGACATTTCTGAGGCAAGCTCAAAAACCTTAGGGATTTCATGCTCGTTGGGCTTAACAGCCAAAAACTGAAAAATTAAATGCGGTGTTGCTGACCCCCTCTCCTTTTTCGCTTCAACCAAATACTGACTTGCCTGTAGAACTCGAGAAAGTTTACCATTTACTCGATACTGTTCATATGTTTTTTGGGTCAATCCATCGATTGATATAATCAAACGGTCCAGGCCTGAATCAACAATCTCTAGCGCTTTTTTTGGACTAATAAAATGAACATTTGAGGAGGTCGATGTGTAAATGCGCGAACGTTTGGCTTCCTTTATTAAATCTAAAAATCTTGGATGCAAAAACGGTTCGCCTTGGAAATAATAATTGATGTAGAAAACCGATTTATTGATTTGGTTTAGTAATTTCTTGTGAAGTTCCATATCGATTTTACCTGTAGGACGAGTGAATTGCTTAAGACCACTAGGGCACTCGGGACAACCAAGATTACATGAGGTGGTTGGTTCAATACTCATAGAGGCAGGCTTTCCAAAATGCACTGGCACTTTTAGCAGCCTGGTTACTATAAAGCTCATCCTCAATAGGAACAAATTCCAAATCCTTCCTGGGGTCATATGCCTTAATATGCTTATTGAATCGTTGACATTCGACATACAACGAATGTACGAAATATCAGCACTTCATCGACATGAGAAAGATGGAAAGATAGAATCTAAAGTTATCCCCTATCGAATTAGTAAAAGAGATATATTTGTAAAAAGTCAAAATGTATGCAAATAATACTCAACCATACACAAACCCAACAAAAAATAACTCGCCTCGGACATGAGCTCATAGAAAATTGCTTTGAAGAGCCGCATATTTTTATAGGAGGTATTACAGGAAACGGTTTTGAGTTGGCACAAAGGCTTACGGGCATTATTGAAAAAAACTCCTCCGTAACGGTAACTTGTTTTGAAATTTCTATCGACAAAAACGAACCCTGGAATCATCCTGTAGAGCTGAGCACTGATCAGAAAGCCTTAAGGAAAGGATATATCGTTCTTGTTGACGATGTCATTAACTCGGGAAAAACACTACAGTACGCACTCGTTAAATTCCTCGAACAACCAACAAAAGCAATCAAAACAGTAGTTCTTGTGGATAGAAAACATAGAAGGTATCCCGTAAAGGCAAATTTTGTAGGGTTATCATTATCAACAACACTACAAGACCGTGTTGAAGTAGACTTTACGAAGGGGAAAACCAAAGCGTTTTTATTATGAAAAAACCAACCGAAGCAACCTCCAATCACGACAATTTAGAGTTAATGAGCACTACGGAATTATTGGTTGGAATCAACAAAGAGGACCAAACCGTTGCGATTTCGGTCCAAAAAGAAATTCCAGCAATTCAATGTTTCTTAAAAGAGGCGCTACCAAGAATGAAGGAAGGCGGAAGGTTATTTTACATTGGAGCTGGTACAAGTGGAAGACTCGGAATTGTAGACGCCAGTGAGTGTCCTCCAACATTTGGGGTAGACCACGGAGTTGTTGTTGGACTTATTGCCGGCGGTGACAAAGCCATAAGAAAAGCAGTCGAATTTGCTGAAGACGATACAGAACAAGGTTGGAAGGACCTCAGTGTTTACGGGTTAAGTAGCAAAGATATTCTTGTGGGAATAGCGGCATCTGGTGGTACACCATACGTAATAGGTGCCATCGAAAAGGCTAATGAAAATGGGATACTTACTGCAGGGATATCTTGTAATCCAGGTTCAAAACTTTCTCAACTAGCCGCCCATGCAATTACACCCCTCGTTGGACCTGAATTCGTAACAGGATCTACCAGAATGAAATCCGGAACGGCCCAAAAGCTCGTATTGAATATGATCTCTACAGCGCTAATGATTCAACTTGGACATGTAAAAGGTAATAAGATGGTTGATATGCAGCTCAGTAATAATAAACTTGTAGATCGAGGAACAAGAATGGTATGTGAACAATTGGGAATTCCTTACGAAAACGGCAAAACATTACTTTTGAAACATGGAACTGTACGCTCAGCAATTAATGCATACAAAGACCAAAGCTAAAATCATTCAATAACTCTACCATAACCTACGAGTCTGCTGCGCCAATAATCTGACTCCTCTATATCAACAACAGATATTCCTTTGGATGAAGAAGAATGAATCATCCGTTTGCGTTCATTAGGTTGATTCACTAATATTCCCACATGTGTGATTTCTTTTCCTTCAGAAAAGAAAACTAAGTCCCCCATAAATGCCCTCCTAGCAGCTATCGTTTTGGCATATTTATATTGATCGGAGGCCACTCTTGGAAGAGGAAGTTTAGCGTGCTTAAAAACATGACTCGTAAATCCACTACAGTCAAAGCCTTCCGCATCAGTTCCACCCCATTTGTATGGAATCCCCATAAACTCATAAGAATA
This sequence comes from uncultured Flavobacteriales bacterium, assembly GCA_913020765.1. Lineage (GTDB taxonomy): Bacteria > Bacteroidota > Bacteroidia > Flavobacteriales_D > Crocinitomicaceae > UBA952. The sequence goes on from CAJWAO010000008.1 coordinate 24,583, forward strand.
ATGCACAAGATCAGACCTCTGAGAAGTGCTCATACCCTCTGCAACCAAACCATCCTCGTCGACTTCCTCAATGATTGGATTTTTGAATTTATATTTTTTGTAAACATTTTGAATCCAATCCCGGAGTTGCTGCTTGTCTGAAGCGCTTACGATTACACTTTTGTCATTGAGCCATTTTTCAAACAATACCGCCATAGCACCTAATTCGTGAGCATGTCCCTCCCGAATTCCTGGCCATTTTTCACTTTTAAAAATAGTAGACATTATTCGACAGCTCTCATCAATTTTAGAAATGTTCCGCTTCATCCAATAAGGATTGTGGAGCAATTGAAAGATGCTCATTGCACTGTAATATGAAGGAAGAATATACGCATCATACATTGGGTCTCGCATCAGTTTATTTGCTTTTCGGTAAACCGTCTTGTAATGGCCTTGGGTGTAGAATTGCTCCAATCTATCTAATTTCTTGTTTTGCGCATGTATGCCTTGAATTCCGATAAGTAAAAAGAATACAAGGATGATTTTTAAACTAGTTTTTGAATTGCTTCCCATTTTCTAAAACAATAAAAGAATTATTAAATAAAGATACCAAAACGCGGCTTCCGTATATTTCATAGTTAGAATCAGGCATATTCGTGAGCTCATAAGCTTTTCCATTGACAAAAGCATTCACACCACCTAAAATATTTCTATACGCCAATACATCATTTTTTATTTTATAGTCCAAAGGTTTAAAATTACAGATCTCCGTTTTTTCACCATTACAATAGGCAAAAAAATATGAGCTCTCAGTCCAAACAACTATGTCGTCCTTAACGTCCCATGAATCGGTACCAAAATTAGAAAGCTGGAAATTCTCTCCGTCTTTATAGTACCATAGATCACCACCATTATCTTCATAAACAACAAAACCTCTACCCGCCTTATACCGAACCATAGGAAGCTGCTCAATATCGTAAAAAGCTCCTCTATCAAACACAGCAAAAGTTTGTGTTGTCGGATCATTGAAGCATAAAATATCCGTACCAACATTGAATAAAATATTCTGCTGATTATTCCAAACATCTATTTCATAAATATCCCCATTCCAAAAAACTTTATACATATTGCCATTATCTTTAAATACAAGCAGATTTTCTCCGGTTGCGACAGGCATGTCTAAGTCACGCATCAAAGTAGATAGCATGTAAGATGAATCCTGCCAATAGGCATTAATCGTGTTAAATCGCGTGTCTTCAAATACAATCATGCTATCCTTGACTAGAAAGTTTCTCGCAAAATATGTGAGTGTAGAAAGCTCACCATTATCCCACATATTTAAGGTTGGTCCGATCATATATCCCAATAAATGGTCAGAGACTTGGTATTGGACATTGAGATTGGTGATGTCTTTTCTAGAAATACCATCATACAATCTAAGATTACCTCTAGTATCTCTGTAAGCAACTAGCTCATCGCCTGCTTTAAAGTCCAGTATCGGCTGTACTTCAATCGACCTGAAATAGCCATCCTGAAAGCTTAGGAAAAAATTATTAAAGTCAATGACTGGAATTACCCCCTGAGCCAATACCCTCGTCCCAATCAATAGCAAAAAGAGCAATATAGTTTTCACGACCATAAAGTTATCAAAATTCAGACCAACTTGAATTACCAACAATGACAATTTGTAAACTCGATAATTACATAAATTTAGGAATCTGCGAAAAGAGCCGTATTTTTGATTCACAAAATCTAGATCATGAATAAAATTATTTTAAGTTTCATATTGTCGCTTATTATGGCCAATGTTCTTGGACAGGCAAAAATCGAGTATATCGAATATGACCTCAAAAATGGAATGCATGTCATTTTACATGAAGACCATTCTGCACCAGTTGTAACCACAGCTGTCATGTACCATGTGGGGGCAAAAGATGAAAATCCAGAAAGAACCGGTTTCGCCCATTTCTTTGAACACCTGCTATTTGAGGGAACTGAGAATATAGGTCGTGGTGAGTGGTTCACCATTGTCACCTCAAATGGAGGAAGCAATAACGCGAATACAACGGACGATAGAACGTATTACTATGAGGTCTTTCCTTCCAATAATGTAGAGCTCGGCTTGTGGATGGAATCCGAAAGACTATTACACCCAATTATCAATCAAATTGGTGTGGATACGCAAAATGAGGTAGTAAAAGAAGAAAAAAGATTGCGCGTAGATAACAGCCCCTATGGAAAGTTCCTTGAGAGTATAAAATTACACATGTTCAAAAAGCACCCGTATAAGGGAACAACTATTGGTAAAATGGCCCATTTAGATGCCGCGACACTCGAAGAATTCAAAGCATTTAATAAAAAATATTATATCCCAAATAATGCGGTTTTAGTGGTTGCGGGAGATATTGATGTTCCTGCCGTTAAAAAAATGGTAGAAGTCTACTTCGGACCTATACCACGTGGAGAAGATATCGTTAGAAACTTTCCAAAAGAAGAGCCAATAACAGAGCCAATGCGAGAAAAAGCCTATGATGCAAATATTCAAATACCAGCAATTCTTGCAGCCTACAGAACCCCGTCTTTCAAGGATCGAGATGCCTATGTATTGAGTATGATTTCTACTTACCTAAGCGATGGTAAAACATCAAAATTATACAAGAAAATGGTTGATGATAAAAAAATGGCACTTCAGGTCGGTGCTTTTGACTACAGCCAAGAGGATTATGGTACTTATATAATCTTTGGACTCCCACAAGGGGAAACGAATCTTGACGATCTTGTTGCAGAAATAGATGAAGAAATCCTTAAAATTCAAAATGAGCTTATTTCTGAAAGAGATTTTCAAAAAATTCAAAATAAACTTGAAAATAGTTTTGTAAACTCAAATTCGAGCATTCAAGGTGTTGCAAATTCACTTGCCCGATACTACATGCTATATGGGGATATTAGTCTCATCAATAATGAAATCGACATTTACCGATCGATAACACGAGAAGAGATTCAGCAGGTTGCAAAAAAATACCTGAATCCAAACCAACGTTTGATTCTCGAGTATTTACCCGAAACGGACAAAGAATAATATAAAAAAAGAAATCATGAAAATTAGACTATATACATTATCAGCTTTTCTATATGTAACGCTTTGCTTAAATGCTCAGATAGACAGAAGCCAGCAACCAAAACCAGGTCCTGCTCCTAAAATCACCCTAGAGAAACCTGTAGAGCTTACATTAGAGAATGGGTTAAAGGTATTGATAGTAGAAAACCACAAACTCCCACGAGTTAGTATGAATCTTGCTTTCGACCGAACACCAATTTTAGAGGGAGATAAGGCGGGTGTTAGCTCTATTTTAGGGGCTATGCTAGGTAATGGAACAGCATCCATAACAAAAGATGATTTCAATGAAGAAATTGACTTTTTGGGGGCAAATTTATCCTTTGGTTTTAATGGAGGATTTGCGAGTTGCCTAACAAAATACCACGAAAGAATCATTGAATTATTGGCAGACGCCACAATAAATTCACTACTCACAGTAGAAGAATTTGAAAAAAACAAAGACTTACTATTAGAAGGATTGAAAAGCCAGGAAAAAAGTGTGGACGCCGCAGCCGCCAATGTTGGGTCGGCATTGTCTTTTGGTTTAGCGCACCCTTACGGGGAAATTGAAACTGAGGAAAGTATCAATAATGTCACCTTTGATGATGTTAAGGGATACTATTCAAAATACTTTCAGCCTTCAGAAGCTTATCTCGTTGTTTTGGGGGATATCGATATAGCCTCAATAAAAACATTGATTGAGAAGCACTTTAGCCCATGGCAAAATACCGAATACGAGAAAATCAGTATACCACAAGCGAACGCCAATCCTGCACAATTGGAAATCAACTTTGTAGATATGCCAAATGCAGTTCAGTCTAACATCTCATTGACGAGCAATGTGGAACTAAAAATGAGTGATGAGGATTATCATGCCGTATTGATTGCCAATAAAATTTTAGGCGGAGGGTTCAATAGTTATTTGAATATGAATTTACGCGAAGAACATGGATATACCTATGGTGCTCGATCATCTTTAGCGGCAGATAAATACATCACAAGGTTTACCGCGGGTGCTTCTGTACGTAATGAGGTGACAGACAGTGCCGTGGTACAGACAATTAAAGAGATTAAAAGAATTCAAGAGTATCCGATTGAAGAAGATGCTTTGGCAAACGCTAAGGCAAAATATGTAGGTGACTTTGTATTGGCATTGGAAAGGCCCTCTACAGTAGCGCGATACGCAATAAATATCAAAACAAACGACCTACCAGAAAATTTCTATTCGGAATATTTAAAGAAAATCAACGCAGTAACTGTAGCTGATGTCCAGCGGGTAGCCAAGAAATATTTCAATGCAGAAAACGCAAGATTTGTTGTTGTCGGAAAGGGTAGCGATGTTGTTGAAAACCTTGAAAAAACCGGAATTCCAATCAAATATTTTGACAAAGAGGCAAATCCTGTATCCAAGCCTGAATTTAAGAAACCAATTCCCGAAGGCTTAACAGCAAAAATTATAATGGACAATTATATTGATGCAATCGGAGGTCAAAAGGCAGTCGAAGATGTCAAGACAGTCCTGACAAGGGTTGATGTTACAATCCAAGGTGCGCCATTCAAACCAGTAGCAGTGATTAAAAATATGACACCAAATAAAGAATCAATGGAAATGTCTGTCCAGGGCATGGGTACCATTATGAAACAAGTATTTAATGGTAAGTCAGGTTATACGGAACAGCAAGGTAATAAGCAACAAATGCCTGAGTCGGAGATTTTAAAAAAGCAAAAACAGAAAGGTCTTTTTGCTGAAACATACCTCAACCCTGAAGAACTTGTTTTAGTTAGCTTGATATCCGTCAATGGAGTTGACGCATATAAAATTCAGGTTGACGAAGAGAATGGCTCATTCCGCTATTATGACGCAAAAAGTGCTTTACTCATTCGAACGGAGAGCACTCAAGAGGCACAAGGTCAAAGTATCACTCAACTCACGGATATTTCGGATTACAAAGATATTGATGGCATATTAATGCCCCATACAAAGGTAATCAATGCTGGTCCACAAATCATTACGTTTTCAGCGTCTGAAATTAAAATTAATGAAGGAGTAAGTAAGAAAGACTTCAAGTAGTTGACCTTAAGATTAGCTGTTTAATATAAACCGAGCTGCAGGTGATTTTGTCTGCAGCTTTTTTGTTATCAACAATTGTCCCTCAGATTGGTAGAAATCAATATCTTTGATACATGAGTGATTTCATTGTTTCTGCAAGAAAATATAGACCACAAACCTTCGACACGGTTGTGGGGCAAAAGCCCATTACAGGCACACTCAAAAATGCCATAAAAAATAGCCATTTGGCGCAAGCTTTTTTATTCTGTGGTTCACGAGGTGTAGGTAAAACAACTACAGCAAGAATTTTAGCTAAAACAATCAATTGCAATGAAAGAACAGCAGCAACAGAAGCTTGCGATAGCTGTGAATCATGCTCAAGCTTTAACTCAGGTGCTTCACTAAATGTTTATGAGCTTGACGCGGCCTCTAATAATTCCGTTGAGGATATTAGAAATTTAATTGACCAAGTGCGCATAGCCCCTCAGCTTGGAGATTTCAAGGTATATATTATAGATGAGGTGCATATGCTCTCAGCAAGTGCGTTCAATGCCTTTCTTAAAACCTTAGAGGAACCCCCAAAACATGCGATATTTATTTTGGCTACCACGGAAAAACATAAAATAATTCCGACAATTTTGTCAAGGTGTCAAATTTTTGATTTTTCAAGAATCAAAGTCAAAGACATCGCAGACCACCTCGCGGAAATAGCGAAAAAAGAAAAAGTAAAGGCCGAAGCTGAAGCACTTCACTTAATAGCACAAAAAGCCGATGGAGCTTTACGGGATGCACTTTCAGTTTTTGACCAAATGATTACTTTTTCAGGCAATGAATTGACCTACAAACTAGTTGTTGAAAATTTACATATACTCGACTATGATTATTTTTTCAAATTTGTGGATCATGCAGATAAGGAGGACATACCTAGCTCTTTATTGCTATTCAATGAGATATTGGAGCAAGGTTTTGATGCACATCATTTCTTGGGAGGGTTGTCAAAGCATTACAGAAATTTGCTTGTATGTAAAAATGAAAAGTCTGCTGTGTTGCTCGAAGTGCCGGAGACCATACAGAAAAAGTATATTGAACAATCCAAACTTTTACCTTACCACACCATAACACGAGCACTTTATGCCCTAAGTAAGGCAGATACCTCCTATAAAGCCTCAAAAAATAAGCGCTTGCTGGTAGAAGTTTTACTAATGGAGCTCTGTTCTTTGAAACAAGAGCAAGAAAAAAAAAAGCCCTAAAGGCACCTATTGAATTCTTACCCTTCCCTGAAGGATCACTTCGAAAATCAAAAAGTAATCCAAGCCCAAAGGAACATCCAATTAAAAGAAATGAATCTGATGTCCCTACAGATATTGAAAAATTAAAATTAGATGCATCTTTAAAGAAAGATAAAGCGCCACCAAAAGCCGTTGTTAATAGACCCGGTATGCGGCTTTCTATCAAGCAAATGCTCGAAAAAGAAAAAGCGCTGAAAAACCAATCGAGTGAAGCACTTCCTGAAGAAAATTACACCCCAGACCGACTGACTCGGGTGTGGCGACAATATGCATTTCAAGTGAAAGATGAAGGAAAAGAGACCTTTTATAATGCATTGGTGAAACGAGACCCGTTGATTGAAAAAAATGATATCCTTAAATTATTCGTGGAAAATCAAATTCAGGTTGATTATATTACACCACTACTGAATGACCTTATATCCTTTTTAAGAAATAGCCTCAAGAATCATAACATCAATGTATTGATTGAGCTGATTGAAAATCCGGCTGAAGATGTCAAGTTTTTAAATGGAAAGGACAAGTTTGAGGTAATGGCCAAAAAAAACCCTGAACTTAATACCCTTAAGAACTTGTTCAATTTAGATATTGAGTTTTAATGATTGTAGAACATAAGGATTTTAAAATAAGCTACCTCGTACAGGATCAAAAAGAGAAAATAGAAGCCTTTTTGTCAATCCTCAGAGATGACTCCTTAAGTATTTTGTGTAAAACATCGGGTTCAACAGGAACGCCACGGCAAATAGAAATTTCAAAGAAATCATTAGCGGTTTCTGCTCAAAATTCTATCGATTTCTTCAAGTTGAAGCCAAAAGAAACTGCAATACTTTGTATGTCAATCGACTTTATAGCCGGTAAAATGATGCTTGTACGTGCAATGATGGCCGGACTTGAATTAAAAGTATTACCTGTTAGCTCTTCCCTATCAGAGTTGATTGAAGCCAGTGAATTCATTGCCCTATTTCCTAAACAGCTTCAAGGATTAATTTCAACTAAAAAAGGAATCAAGGCATTAAAGAAATCAAGATGTATTCTCGTTGGTGGAGCTACTATATCCAAAGAAATCGAGCAGTTTTTAATTTCCAACCACATCTCTATTTATCAAAGCTATGGAATGACAGAAACCGCAACACATGTAGCTTTGAAAAGATCAGGTTACAAGGGAGAGCAATACTACAAGGCAGTAAGCGGAGTCTCCTTTAGTCAAAAGGAAGGCTGCCTATCCATAATGTATCCCAAAATACAGGTTGGGCCTATCACAACGAATGATCTCGTTGAACTCATCAATCCTTTTACATTCAAATGGATCGGAAGGTCCGATTTTGTTATCAACACAGGTGGTTATAAAGTTTCACCCGAAAAGCTGGAAGAAAAGATCGAACCATTGTTAAAGCGAGGTTGTATGGTAACAGGAATAAAAGATGAAGAATTTGGAGAAAAAATTGGGCTTATTTTACTGAAGGATGAGATTTTAAAGGGTATTTCTAAAGAGACTTTTTCGGGAATCCTGCACCCATTTGAAATTCCAAAAGTTTATGTTTGTATTCATGAGTTTTCGCAAACTTCAAATGGAAAAATAGATAGAGTTAAAACAGCAGCAAAAATTAAAAGTAGTGCCTGGAAAAACATATTATGAAATTCTAAACCTACCAGAAGGTGCGAGTAAAGCTCAGATTAAAAGTAGCTACAGAAAATTAGTGAAGCTCTATCATCCCGATGTCACTAATGATCCGAATGCACATGAAAAATACCTTGAGGTTAACCAAGCATATGAGGCACTAATAGACCCAAAACCGAAATATAAAGCTAGTTCTAACCGCCGATCTTCCCAGGCAGATAAATGGAATAAGTACAAAAGAGAAAGCCGAATAAAGTATGCTCAGAGGCAAGCAAAAAAGGCAAAAGAAATTGAAGTTTTTTACCAAAGCCTTCGCAAAGGTTGGAGAAGGAATTGGATTCGGATGAACCTAGTCATGGGAGTAATCGTTAGTCTTTTTACAATTGCCGACCAACGCTCAGAACCAACACAAAGAATTGTGGCCATTACGAGTCTAAAAAATTATTCTTCAAAAGCCGAAATTATTACAAAAGAAGGCGCATTTACGGTGATGGAAAATGAAAAACACTCGAGTATTAGATTAAAAACCGAATTTGTACTTTTTCAAAGTAGATACTTACAGCAAGGTTTGTTTATCGCTTATCTTCACGAAGGGATTCCGTTTTATCAAAGGGTATCATATTCACCAACGGGACCTAGCTTCTATTGGGGCTATGAAATTGTTCTTATTATTTCATTAATCCCGCTATTCTTTTACATTTTGATGAGAAAAAATACGGGGTGGTTCGTCTTTTTTCATTACCTAACTTTAATTGTTACAACACCGTGGTTAATTTATTTCATCGTTCAGCATCCAACCATAATACGAACCCTTACATTTGGAATAATTTAAAATGACAAAGAAAGAAAAAGCAAAGTATATTATTAACGAGTTGGAAAAGCTTTATCCTGAGACCCCTGTTCCACTGAACCATAAAGACCCTTTTACACTGCTTATCTCAGTTTTACTTTCTGCCCAATGTACGGATGAACGAGTCAATAAAATAACACCCAAATTATTTCAGCTTGCGGATAATCCATTCGATATGAGTAAACAGGATGTAGAGGAGATTCGATTGATTATTCGTCCATGCGGACTTTCACCAAGAAAATCTAAAGCAATTTGGGAATTGTCGAATATCCTAGTCGATAAATACAATGGAGCTGTACCGAAAGAGATGGAGCTATTAGAGGAATTGCCTGGTGTGGGACACAAGACAGCATCTGTTGTTGTTTCTCAAGCATTTGGTCAGCCAGCGTTCCCAGTAGATACCCATATCCACAGATTACTTACAAGGTGGGGAATAACAAGTGGTAAAAATGTTGTACAAACAGAAAAAGATGCGAAAAGAATTTTCCCAATCGATACGTGGAACAAGCTTCATTTGCAAATTATATTTTACGGAAGAGCATACTCTCCCGCCCGAAGCCCAAAGAGAGAAATTGATTATATAACAAGAGAAATAGGAACAAAAAAAGCACTCAAGGAGCTTAAATGAATCAACAAATGTTAATAAGCCTACTTGATAAGGTGTGAATAAATTATATTTCGAAAACTCCTGACATTGGAGGTATGAATTCCTATATTTGTTATATGGATGCGAAAGAAGGAAAAAGAACACCTATTCAGAGATTAAAGAACACTTCAAGTGTAATCAATGATATGGGAAAACTTCCACCTCAAGCAATTGATGTTGAACAGGTTGTGCTTGGTGCAATGATGCTTGAGAAAGATGCTGTGAACGATACGATCGATATTTTGAATGAACACAGCTTTTATGATCCGAAGCACCAGATTATATTCAAAACGATACACTCCCTATTCGCCAGTACTAGTCCAATAGATCTTGTCACTGTCTCTGCGGCACTTCAAAAAAACGGAGAACTAGAAGCGGCAGGTGGAGCTGCATACATATCATCTTTAACCAATAGAGTTGCCTCCTCCTCTCACATACAATATCACGCGAGGATTATATCTGAAAAACACATTAAACGAGAGTTGATTCGGATAAGTAGTGACATAATCAAAGATGCTTATGATGATACCAAAGATGTTTTTGAATTGCTCAATAATGCAGAAACCAATCTCTTTAAAATTGCTGAAACGAACATGAGCAGGCAGGCTTCGACAATGCAGAGTGTCGTTCGAGAGGCAATTGATGAAATTGAAAAAGCATCAAAAAATACGGACGGTTTATCGGGAATCCCATCGGGATTTTACGAATTAGACCAAATTACCGCAGGATGGCAACGCTCGGACATGATTGTGCTCGCTGCCCGACCCGGTATGGGTAAGACAGCCTTCGTACTATCAATGGCAAGAAACACAGCCGTAGACCACAATATGGGAGTAGCTGTTTTCTCTCTTGAAATGTCTTGCATTCAATTGGTCAAACGACTGATTGCGAGTGAGGCTCGGTTGTCCGGGGAAAAGCTAAGAAAAGGAACACTGAAAGATTATGAATTTCAACAGCTGCATACACGAATTAAAAAACTAACCACCGCTCCGATTTATATAGATGATACTCCAGGATTGAGCATATTTGATTTTAGAGCTAAATGCAGAAGACTTAAATCTCAATATAATATTGATTTAATCATTATTGATTATCTACAGCTAATGTCTGCAAAAACCAGTGAAAGCTCAAAAAGTAATGGAAACAGAGAACAAGAAATCTCAACCATTTCAAGATCTATTAAAGAAATAGCAAAAGAGCTAAATGTTCCGATTATTGCTCTCGCTCAGCTTAGTAGATCGGTTGAGCAACGTGGTGGTGACAAAAGACCTATTCTTTCTGACCTTCGTGAATCAGGTGCTATTGAACAAGATGCTGATATTGTTTCCTTCATCTATCGTCCAGATTATTATGGATTTACTACGGATGGAGATACAGGAGAGGACAATATGGGAATAGGTGAGATTATTGTAGCCAAGCACAGAAATGGAGCACAAGGAAAGGTCAGATTACGTTTCATTGACCAATATGCCCGATTTGATAATCTTAACGAAATTCCAGAGTACGGACAAATACAAGGAGAGGACCTAAAATCAAAAGCACTGAATCCTGAGAACTCGACTTACACACTGAAAAGTAAAATGAATCAAACAGATGAATCCGAAGACCTCGGAGATTTTGATCCGAGTGACATGGATGAAAACGATTTTTAATATGAGACCTCGTCTTCTCTATTTCATTTTTTTTCTTTGCTGTTCGTATTCGTACGCTACTCAGATTCTTGTTTTCATGGGTGAGAAACAAAAAAACCATCTTAAGGCATATGGAATCGCCTATTGGGTGATTGAAAAAGATGTCAGCATTGAATGGTTGCTAAATTATCAGGGAGGCTCATTTTTAATGCCTCATCTAGTATCAATTGAGGAGGAGCTTATGATTCGAGGAGTATCATACCAGATACTCACAGAAGGACAGGTGACACAAATCAAAAACGAAATTGCAAACCCTGAAGTAAATATGGAGGTTATTCAGCTCGAAAAACCGCCCAAAATTGCGGTTTATACCCCACCGAACAAACAGCCCTGGGATGATGCCGTTACGATGGTTTTAGAATATGCCGAGATTCCATACGATAAGATTTATGACTCTTCAATTGTGATGGGTAAGCTGCCTGAATACGACTGGCTGCACCTACACCACGAGGATTTTACAGGACAATACGGTAAATTTTATCGATCAGCACGCTACCAAAAATGGTATCAAGAGCAAATTGAAGTAGCGGAAGGAAATGCCAGTCTTTTAGGCTTTGAAAAAGTATCGGAGCTCAAACTTTCTGTTGCCAAGAATATCCAAAATTTCGTTCTAGGAGGTGGTTTTCTATTTACGATGTGCAGTGGTACAGATAGCTTTGATATTGCCTTGGCAGCCCAAAATACAGATATTTGTGAAAGTGTCTTTGATGGAGACCCATCACACCCAAATTGCGATAAAGAACTCGATTACTCAAAAACTTTTGCTTTCAAAGATTTCAAATTAATCAAAGACCCCATGGTTTATGAGTACTCTGACATAGATGGAACACATCTAAGAACAAATAGAACAATTCCAAAAGAGCTAGACGAGTTCACCTTATTTGACTTTTCAGCAAAATGGGATGTTGTCCCAACAATGCTCACCCAATGCCATCAAAATGTAATTAAAGGTTTTATGGGTCAAACAACTGATTTTAAAAAGAAGCTCATTAAATCTAGTGTATTGATTTTAGGCGAGACTAAAGCAGCGGAGACTGCTCGTTACATCCATGGTGACATGGGACAAGGTACTTGGACTTTTTATGGAGGGCACGACCCTGAGGATTATCAGCATTTTGTTGGAGATCCTCCAACAGACCTTAATTTACACCCTAACTCTCCGGGGTACCGACTAATTTTAAATAACATATTATTTCCTGCCGCTAAAAAGAAGAAAAGAAAAACATAATTTCTTCTATTTTCATTGGTATGTGAAAGGTTTTTGCTAAACTTGTAACGTATTGGCGTTTTTCTGAGCCACTTATTTCCTTCTCTGTTCCTAAAAAACTTAATGAATAGACTAACTTTATTGAAGTAATTATAACGACAAAAAATACCCGACGATTTCCGTCGATCATATCTTAAAATCAATTTATAATAATGGAAAATTCATCCTCTGAAGATTCAAAAGACTTGTTAACGAACTCAACCAATGATGCAAAAGATGCATCAAAAGAGGGAGATCAAAAACCAGCACCAGTAAAAAAGAGAACGAGAAAACGTATCAAAGTTGAGGCTCCAGTTCAAGAAAAGAAGAATGAGGAAACAACAATATCTCAAGACACTTCTTCTGTATCTGAATCAGCCGAGAAAAGTACTGATACTGATGCACAAAACTCAAATACTACGAAGGAAGTTGTAAGTGATAAAAGAGAAGAACGGGATCAGTTAGGGGATCGTCCTCAAAAAAAGGAAGAACAGAAATCAAATCATAAAGAAAATCGAGCGAAAGATCATAGAAAAAATGATAATAAAAGCAACTATGACTTGGTTGGAATTGTATCTGCAGAAGGAGTTTTGGAGGTTATACAAGATGGCTACGGTTTCCTCAGGTCATCTGATTATAATTACTTGCCATCCCCAGACGATATTTATGTTTCTCAGAACCAGGTCAAACTATTTGGTCTAAAAACAGGTGACACAGTCAAGGGAACGATTCGTCCACCGAAAGAGGGTGAAAAATTCTTCCCATTGGTTCGTGTGGAATCAATCAATGGTAGAGATCCCTCATATATAAGGGATAGGGTCCCATTTCAATATTTAACCCCATTATTTCCGTCTGAGAAATTTAAATTGACAGGTCATAAGCAAGATTCTCTCTCCACAAGAATTATGGATTTGTTCTGTCCAATCGGTAAAGGTCAAAGGGGCATGATCGTAGCGCAACCGAAAACAGGTAAAACAATGCTACTTAAAGATGTGGCAAATGCCATCGCTGCAAATCATCCGGAAACCTATCTTATTGTTTTGCTCATTGACGAAAGACCCGAGGAAGTTACCGATATGGCCAGAAGTGTCAAAGCAGAGGTTATTGCTTCTACATTTGATGAGCCTGCCGATCGTCATGTAAAAGTCGCAAATATTGTATTAGAAAAAGCAAAGAGGATGGTTGAATGCGGACACGATGTTTGTATTTTACTTGATTCTATTACAAGATTAGCCCGTGCCTACAATACTGTCTCACCAGCCTCTGGAAAGGTACTGTCGGGTGGTGTTGACGCAAATGCACTACATAAACCCAAAAGGTTCTTTGGTTCAGCAAGAAAAATTGAAAATGGTGGTTCTCTATCCATTCTTGCAACTGCGCTGACTGAGACTGGTTCTAAAATGGACGAGGTCATTTTTGAAGAATTCAAGGGTACTGGTAATATGGAGCTACAACTAGATCGTAAAATCTCAAATCGAAGAATTTATCCTGCCATCGATATTACTGCCTCCGGTACAAGAAGAGAAGATCTACTACTCAGCAAGGATGTGATGCAACGAATATGGCTAATGCGTAAATTCATTGCCGATATGAATCCCGTTGAGGCAATGGAATTCTTAAAGAACCATATGGAAAATACAGTTTCCAACGAGGAGTTCTTGATCTCTATGAATAGCTAATATGAAAAAACCGGTACTTATCGGAATCTTATTCGCTGTTGGTTGGATTTTAGTTAAGTTAATTTTTTTCTTATCCTTATCAGGAGAAATGCGATACAATATAATACCATCGGTGATGGTTAACATATTGTTTTTATTGCTTGCTATTTTCTGTTCATTATATTTTCAGAAAAGATTCGATCGGAATGATACGAGTGTTTTAACAGATATCAAAAATGCAATGTCCTCAGCATTACCTTATTCAATGATTGTGGCAGTTTTTATATATTTCTATTATAGCAGCATTGATCCCGAATTTAACCTCCATCAAATATCACAAGCCGAAAATCATATTGAAGCTCAATTAAATGATGAGGAACTTCTGAGAAAATTAAAACAATCTAACGAGAACTTTAAATTCATGCAGAAAGAGGAGATAAAAATTCAAATGATGCAAGGTCCCATTTCTAATTATTCGCCAGGTCCCACGATGAGTCTATCCCTACTCGCAATGCTCCTACTAAGCACAACATATAGTATTTGTGTTACCCTCATAATGAGAAAGTTTATTTTTCGGGGTCATTCAGATAACTCCGCACCTAGCGCCTCATAATCAATTCCATCAAAATTACCAGAAGACATCATCAGCAATACTGAATTTTCACTTTTCAAGCGACCCACAAAATGCAAAACCTCGTCAGTCGTGTTGCTCACGATTACATTTCCACCGAATGCTCGCTGAACCTCTTCTTTTTTCAAAGGTTCTAGTTTTTTATGTAAAACGACGTCTGGACTGAAATATACTAAGGCGTGATCGGCAGATTCCATACAACCTTTGTAAAATGGAAGGAAATCTTTTCGCAAAGATGAGAAAGTGTGCAATTCCATGCAAGCAATAAGCTTTCGATTTCCGTACTGTTCCTTTACAGCTTGCGTTGTCGCCATTAGCTTTGAAGGGGAGTGCGCAAAATCCTTAAACATCACAAATGATTCATTTTCAACCACCTTCTGCAATCTTTTCCCCGCTCCGGTAAAATCAGAAATTGAAGATAAAAAAGTATCATTATCAATGCCTAAATGTTCTGCGAGATACATTGCCCCCATCATATTCTGAAGGTTGTGACTTCCAAATATTTCTAGTGAATACCTTTGTTTGTTGTGCACTACAATTGTTCCTTGCTGATTGACCTCAAATTGTGGTTTACCGTATGGTTGAAGATTCAATTTTCTGTTATATTTTTCTGCTAAATTCACTACCTCGTCGTCCTCGTTGTTGTATACTAAGCTACCATTCCTCTCTATTACAGAACAAAAAATATCAAACTGTTCAACATAATTTTTAAAAGTTGGAAAAACATTTATATGGTCCCATGCAATTCCACTAATCAGTGCAACGTGAGGTTTATATAAGTGAAATTTAGGCCTTCTATCAATGGGAGAGCTTAAGTATTCATCACCTTCTAAAATCATATATTCCGATTCTTCAGACAATTTAACCATACAATCATAACCATCGAGCTGAGCACCTACCATATAATCGACATCTAGTTGCTGTTTTGTACAAACATGTAATAACATGGAGGTAATCGTCGTTTTTCCATGACTTCCGCCAATGACAATTCGTTTTTTTGCTTTACTCTGCTCATAGAGATACTCGGGGTAAGAGTAGATCGGAAGTGACTTTTCTTTTGCAGCCAACAATTCTGGATTATCCTCCCGTGCATGCATTCCCAGGATTACAGCATCTAAAGTGTCATCAATAACATCTGCGTCCCACCCTATGACTGCAGGTAATATCCCTTGTTTCTCCAAACGTGATTTTGAAGGTTCAAAAATCTCATCATCTGAACCTGAAACGGTTATTCCTTTACGGCTCAATGCAATTGCTAAATTATGCATTGCACTCCCTCCTATGGCAATAAAATGTACTTTCATTTAAGCTACTTTTTAGTCCAAAGTAAACATCAAATCACTACCAAAAACAGAATAATCGATAGAGTTACTGACACGTATTTATGAATTAGCGTCTTTTTGGTTCAGTAACAAACTCGGCGAACAATAACTTTCATACTTGCCTTCCTTTGAATAAATGAAATAAACCTCAATTCCCATATTTTTATTCTTTTCAAGAAATAGTTTTGCCGCATCGATACCGACAACCATGAAATAAGTCGCTAAGGCATCCGAAATTGCACAGGAAGGGCTAAAAACAGTCGCTGACAATAAATTATGTCTATTTTGAGTTCCTGTTTTTGGGTTAATTGTATGGGCATATAATTGTCCATCCTCTTCAAAGAATTTACGGTAGTTACCACTTGTCGCAATCGCACAATCCGTAATTGAAAAGACATTTTGAATGGACTGCGCATTGGTCTTATTATTTTCAATAGGCGCCTCAATACCAATATTCCAAGAACGATTACCCGCCTTCAAACCAGATAATTTGATTTCTCCGCCAAGCTCGACATAAACATTTCGATGACCGCGTAATTTTAAAAAATCGACGAGTAAATCAACAGAATAACCCTGAGCAATTGCATTAAAATCCAATTCAAAACCAGGTGTCTTTTTTTCAATTTTAATTAAACTATCAACATCATTGATAGAAAAGTGAACACCACGAGTATATCCAGTGTATTGCAGAACAGAATCTATTTGAACCTGCTTTGGTTTATTTTGGGCATCAGTTCCTATACCCCATAAATCAACTACTGGTTTGATGGATGGATCAAAAAAGCCCTCGCTCCATCTACAAACAGAATCACTTAGCTTCAACATTTGAACAAAAAGATCATCGGCTCCAAGCACGGTATCTTTAAAAGATTCTTGATTAAATCGAGATATAAGAGAACCAGTCTTGTAGGTAGATAGTTTCTCATCGAAAGCAAATAGTAGTGAATCAATTTGAAATTTCGAAATATGAAGACTAGAATCTACCACTTGTATGGTATACGTCGTTCCCTGTGCGATACCTTTTATTTTAAAAGTCTGTAAATCAGTACTTTTAATATCACTACTGCAACTAAAAATAAATACAGATAAAATGCCAATGAAAAAGAAACTACTCCTGAATAACATTCGATCCTGATGACTCATTAAACCAAACATGTTCCGAAACTGAGACATTATTTCTGGTGTAAAATGCGTTTCCACTTTGATCTGTTGTTTGTTCATAAACAACACCGTATCCATTGATGTCAACCACAACACGTTGAATGGTCACTGAGGTTACATTGCCCTGAGCATTTGTTCTTTTAAATACACGTTGCGTCATTTTATTATTTGGAAATAGAATGCCATTTTCATCTTTTAAAAAATTGGGTTGAGTCTGAAAATTTGGCTTCGAAGAGTTTAAGCTTTGAAGCGCACGAGCCCTGTCCTCTCCACCACTTTTAGCCAACGAGTCTCTCAACTGAACTTCGAATTCGTTGCTAAGTAATTGTTTCTTACTCGCATTCAGTCTGTCATCATTGTCCATTTCATTCTGACGATTGATCATGATTCTTTCATTATCCATCTTATTTTGCCTTTCTGAAAATGATTCGCCTCGTTCGAGCTGATTCAAGCGATCCATGCTCAATAAATATTCCCGCTCGGTTCTCCATTCTTCTATTCTTAAAGCAGATTGTTCTTGTTTTTCCCTCGAATTTTGCGCCTTCGCTTGCACTGCCGCATCTAAGACTTGTTGGACAGATTGCTGACCCTCTTGTAAATCGATATTCAAAGAACTCACCTGCTTTTGGTTGATCTCAACTTCGTTCATGAATGTTTGCATCGCTGCCGATGAAGCCTCATTTCTCACATTCGCATTTGTTTTTGCGAAAAACACCTCGTAATCGATTTCATTTTTGGCATCCTGTATTCCCTTCAATCGATCACTTTTTTTCCTACGAATTGTAGCCGATAGGTCATTGAATGCCTCAAAATCAGAACCTTCATGAAGCTCGCCTGGGGCCTTTACAATTCTTCCTGAGTTTGAATTAACTTGTGTTGAGGGTTTTACATTTGAAATAAAATCAGAACCACCAGACCAGCTCGATAAAGAATCTTTCATTTGTTTTAAATCATCTTTGGGGATAATTCGGTAATTAACATTTGCAATATTGTATGCCTTTTTCATTTCTAGAAGGGCACCCTGCTTGTCTGAATTAAACTTTGAAATTGCTTTATCTTTAAGTTCGTACATCTCCTCAAGACTTTTAATTTGCTTCTTAAGGGCAACTACTTTCGGGTCATTTGACCGGGCCTTCATAGGCTCGGAATCTAAAATCCGAGTTGCAAGCTCATAGAAATCTGGACCCTTTAAAACATTACTATACGCTTTTTCTATTTGCTTGCGAAAACCCGAGGCTTCAGAAGATTTCTTGCTAGATATTTCGGCGATTCCATTTTCTACCTGCTGCGCATAGGTATTTATAATCTGTTGACTAGATAATTTCTTTATCAATGATTCTGCCTTGCGATAATTCGCCAAACCAGCATCCAATGAGTCTTTTTCATATTGCGCCTGTGCCCGTTCAATGTATTTTTCAATTGAAGAAGAAAACCTAAAATCCTCTGACTCTTTTCTTATAGCTTTGATTTCTGACTGAATTTTAGTCCGCTGACTAGGATCTAAAATTTGAATCTTTTTTAATTTCGCAACACTTTCTTGAAATGCCTTCTCTTCACGCAAAGAGTCAGCCGCATTTCTTAGAGCGATTAAATCCTTATTGTTTTCGAGCTGCTCCCTATTTTTCGCTCTTGACTCTTCAATCTTCCCGAGACGATACTTCACCTGATTGTCATCAATAATGTCAAGTGCACTTTTGTAATTCTGCTCGGCCTCCTCAAGGTTACTTTTTGCAAATGCAAGATCCCCCTTCTTTTTAAAATCCTCAAATCGCTCACGTTCCTCTCTATCCTTTTTGATTTTTTCAATGAGTAATACTAGTTCATCCTTTTTCGAATTTAATGCCCCATTGTTTGGTTCATAGAATAGAATTGAGTCAATTTGGCTTACGGCATCTTCATAAGCATTGTTTTTAAGAGATGACGCCAACATTTTCTTAAATCTTTCTGCACTCGAACCTTCGGCAGCCACAGCATAGGCCTTTACTACTTCATCCTCAATGTCCTTTTTATACTTCTCCTCAGGAACAGCAATATTTCTCGAAGGGTCCCAACTAAATTTCTCCGCGTATGTATTTTTTGCGAAGTTTAAGTCAGCACCTTCACGAATTTCAAAAAGTTCAATGACCAATTCTTCCATCGCTTGAAGAATTCCATTTGGGTTTTTAATTTTTAATTCTTGAAAATCGAGTAGCACCTTTTTGGTAATGTAACCAGGTTTGGAAATCATCAACTCAAAGGGAACGTTTGTATTGATTGAGCCACTTATGAAATAAAACCCCTTTGAATCAGAGAGAGATTTAGAAACCATTCCACCGTTTTGAAACATGTACATTGATGCACCATAAATCTTTTCTTTAGAGGTGAAATTGTTAATGTATCCTTCTAGTGATATCTCTAAATTCTTTTGCGCATTGATACTAAAAGAAAAAAGAAGCATCAAAATAAAAATAACCTTCGCCATAGAATACCGAGTTGCGTGGTGCTCAATAAACGTAAAAAACTATTTTTGTTGCACCATTACAAAAATGCGTAAAAAAGACGAATAAAAAAATGCTTAGAATTGAGGATTTAAGCTTTTGGGAAAAATCAGTCTACTTTGAGAATATAGATTTTCTTATTGTAGGTTCAGGTATTGTTGGAATGAGCACTGCCCTTTTTTTAAGGAAGAAATATCGCGATGCGAACATTATTATCCTTGAAAGAGGCTACCTACCCACCGGAGCGAGCTCAAAGAATGCTGGCTTCACTTGCTTTGGAAGTCCAACAGAACTTTATGATGACCTCAAAACAATCAATGAAAGTGAGGTTTGGGAAACATTCGCCAATCGGTACAATGGATTGAAATGCCTTTTTGAACTCATACCATCAAACTCAATCAATTATGTTTCTTGCAAGTCTTGGGATTTAATAGAATCAGGTATCAAAAATGAAATCGATCCAGAATTTATTGGCTACATCAACAAAAAAGCAAAAGAAATTACCCAAATTGATGATGTTTACTTTGAGGATAAGAAAGCAACCAAACGATTTGGATTTGATCATATTCAAACCGCGTATTGCAATCAACTCGAAGGAGCAATAAATACGGGAATGCTTCTACAGGAGATGCACAAGAGAACAATTGAGGCAAATATACAAGTACTCTTCGGAGTCGAGGCATTGTCGATGAGTTCAAATGCTCAGGGTGTGATCCTGCAAACAAATAAAGGTCCAATTGAAACGTCAAATTGTATCATTGCAACAAATGGCTTTGCTAAACAGTGGATTGAAGATGATATCAACCCAGCAAGAGCACAGATAATTGTGACTAACGAAATAAAGAACCTCAAAGTCAAGGGTACTTTCCATTTTCAAAAAGGATACTACTATTTTAGAAATATTGGAAACCGCATATTACTTGGAGGAGGTCGAAACCTTGACTTTAAAGGTGAAACGACAGAGTCCTTTGAAACTACACCTAAAATTCAAAAGAAATTAGAGGAATTATTGCGCTTTACGATTATACCAAATCAAGAATTTAGTATAGATTATGCTTGGTCTGGAATTATGGGAGTTGGAGATGTAAAAAGCCCCATTTTAAAAATGTTAAACAAAAATACGGCTGTAGGTGTTAGGTTGGGAGGTATGGGAGTCGCTTTAGGCTCACAGGTCGGCAAATCGTTAGCTAATTATTTTTAGCATGAAAAAAGAACAAAAAGACGCACAGAAGTTTGTAAACCCAATCGACCCAGATAAGATTTCTGAAAATCCGCACACCCTTGAATATGGACACCACAGCGGTAGTGCACTCATTAAACCAGAAGACCAAGGAAAGCTCAAGAGTCGTGCTCTAAATGCGATGGACCACCAAACAGACATGCAGCTTGGACAAATCTATGAGCAAATGCAGCTACTCGCAGATCAGGCGAAAAGACTGAGTGAACGCAAGAAAATTTCTGAATTTATCTACACAGCCGAGGCAAGATTCGAACCGTTCATCAATCATACCTATCATCTTTACAAAAGAGAAGACGAAAGCTTTTTATTGTCGCTAATTGGCCCAAAGCAATGGGGGAAGTCTCGTAAAAGTTTTGATTTTGTGGCAAGTGTGAAACTTTTAGCAGACCACACTTGGGATATACTTGAAAAGAACGAAAGCTTTGAGTTTAACGCGTAAAGACCCAGTTTGTATCATCTGACAATTCCTCATCGTAAACGTAACCATCAATAGATGCCACTTTGAGGTCTCCTAATTCTTGAATGTTGTTTTGAATTATATAACGCGCCATAGTTCCTCTAGCCCTTTTGGCATACATCATTATGGTTTTCAGCTTACCATTTTTAAAATCCTTAAAGACTGGAGTTACAATCAAATTCTCAATTGATTTGAAATTTAGGACTTTAGAATATTCTACAGAGGCAAGATTTATAATTACATCGTTTACATGAAGTTCAGAAGTAAATGATTCCATTAAACTCTCCTTCCAATATTCATATAGATTGTTACTCGATGAATCCACCTTCAGCCTTGTTCCCATTTCAAGTCGATAAGGAGAAATCCCATCTAAAGGCTTTAAAACACCGTATAATCCCGAAAGAATACGGAGCGACTCTTGAGCCTTGATCCATTCAGATTTTGAAAATGATTCCGCATCTAATCCTTTATAAACCTCGCCAGTAAATGCTAAGGCTGGCTGAATAACATCTGAGCTTTCAGCCAAAGGTTTCCAATTTTGATAGCGCGACCAATTCAAATCTGCCAACGCAGGTGATATTGACATTAGTGACGAAAGCTCCTTAGGTGTGTACTTTTTCAGAAGCTCAACCAACTTTATTGTTTGTTTTTCAAGGACTGGCTCTGTAGGTTTACCATAGGAAATGGGTTCCTTGGATATAGATTTTGCGGGAGATAAAAGGATTTTGAACATTTGAAAAATTTATCATCAACAAGATAATTAATTTCTATCTGAACAAAAAAAGAATTATAACTTTCCTGATCGAATTTTAATTCCACCAAATAAGGTTCTAGGCTGCGCTGGTCCATAAATGAAATTGCTGTCTCGATTCTTACCTATGTCAAAGTAGTCCTGATAGGCATTAAATATATTTTTTACACCCGCAAACCATTCTATAATCATTTTAGACTTTTTCACCTCCAAGGCATAGCTTAACCTGAAGCTTAAATTCGAAAATGAATCAACATTTACGATCTCATCTGTGATTTGATTGGTTGCCCCAGCAAAATGGGGAACGAGCATCCTACCTGTATACACATAATTGAGATTCATCCCAAAAAATTTATTTGGACTTAGGGTAAGCACTGCAAAACCGTAATGATTAGGTGTGCGAATAAATCTTTTGATCGGTGCAACCCCATCGATGTATTCAACTGGATTTTGAAACTCATTTTTTTGAATTGTATAACCTGATTCAAATTGAACTTTTCTGTTATAATTGCTTCTGAGCTCAAAAGTCAGTCCCTGAACTGTGGCTCCTTGTCCATTTTGTTTTTCAAATAAAAGTCCAAAAGAATCAAACCCATTAGGTTGTAAAAAGAAAGCATCCTCCAGACTTGTATGAAAAGCTTCAAAGGTGAAACCCATGATGAATTTATTAAAAGGCTTATCATAATTTACAGAGGCACTCCAGCTTTCGGAACGTTCCTCAACTAAATCAGGTGAAAGCGTTACACGAGATATACCGCCTCCCGCAAAAGCAATATGAAGATCTGTATCAAAAGCCTGCGGAGCTCTAAATCCTGTTCCATA
>CAJWAO010000009.1 GCA_913020765.1 uncultured Flavobacteriales bacterium
ATGAATAAAATAAAAAACACCCTTATTGGTTTTGCTGTTTATTTTATTCTGCTCTATGCCCTAATTGAAAGCGAAAAAGGTGTCGACGGTTCGTCAATCACCAACTTTTATGATGCAGTTTGGTACTCGATTGTTACCTTATCGACCGTAGGTTATGGTGATTTCTATCCAGTATCTGTTACGGGTAAAATCATAGGTCTTGTATTTGTATTCAGTAGTCTTGGGGTTTTAGGTTATTTCATTGGTCAACTGACCGTTAAATTAACAGAGTATATGGAAAATAAAAAAAATGGTTTTTTTGGAACGAAAATGGAAAATCACATCGTGATTATCGGTTACAATAAATTCGCCAAGCACATATTAGAACAAATTGTTGTTTCAGGTGTCAAGGCAGCAATAGTAACAGATAAAAAAGAAGATGTAGAATCAATCTCATCCAATTTTGATAAGGATAAAGTATTTGTATTGTATGCTGACTTTGATAAGTTTGAGGATTTAGAAAAAGCAAACATTTCCAAAGCTTCAAAGACATTCGTGAACTTTGAGGAAGATACGGATATGCTAGTATACACATTAGACCTCAAAAATTATTATGATAACCTCGAAATCATTGTATCCTTGAACAATGTGAGTTTTAAACAAACCTTTCAATCAGCAGGTGTGTTGTATGCAGTTTCACGTGAGGAAATTGCAGCGAAGCTTGTTGCCAGCTATATTTTTGAACCTGAAGTAGCCCTCTTAACTGAAGACCTTATGGCGTCTGCATCAGAAAAGGACGACTTTGACTTGATACAAATGAAAGTGACAAAAAATAACCCATATCTCAATAAAGAATATGATTTTGCTTTCTCAGACGTAAGAAACAAATACTCCAGTGTTTTACTCGGAATATACAAGGACAAAGTGCTCCACAAAAACCCAATGGGTAAACTTTTAATCAATGAGGAAGATTATCTAGTCATAATGACGAATGGTGAAAACGAGCCTATTATAGAGGCTGATTTCGATGTTGCTCAAGGAAGGTTTTAAAGTACTGAAATACTTTTTTTATACCTCTTTTCTCAGAATTCACCCTTTAATATAAAGTCATATTTAAAAATTATCATGGCTAAATAAAAATCCATAGGGTACAAAAATGACTTTTAATTATCCTTTGCTAGACTTAAAAATCAAGAAGACTGCATATACCTATACTGCTCGTAATTCAATAAAAAAGAGGTACACAAGGTAATAGTTAGCAATGGCACCTGCGAAAGATCAGGATTGGTCATTTCACCGACCAAGTGCATCGCATGAGAAAGGGTGTAAATAATTGAAATGATAAAGAGCCCTAATCGAACGATTTTCGAATTGAAATATAATAAAATCAATATCCACAGAAAGGGTAAATGATAGAAGATATTTCTAATCAAATGCGTTCCTATTGGAATCGTCCCATTCGCCTCGGGTCGAACAATATCAATACCATAAAATATTTCGCCAATATGGTAGTTAAAATGAAGGATCATGGCGATTACTAAAATCAGCCAAAGTAAAATACAGCGAACAGGAATTTTATCAATCATAGTTTAAAATTAATACAGTTTATCCAACTTGAGGTCTTATTTATTCAATAGATTTACGCTAACACTGAAATATAAGGTTGTAAAAGATTAAATCCTTTTTCCCAAAATCAGAGATAGTTATTGCTTCAAGTAGGATGTCAAACAGGTTGGAGTGGTTTTGGTTTCCATCTCAACTATTTTATGCTGAAGTTTTCGTCCAGGAAGTGTTTTTTGATACTTATGTTTATCCCTGTTGCGATTTAATGAGAGCACGATGATTCCTTTTTCAATCAAATCATCGATATAAAGGTGTTCACACAATTCATTATAATAAATGTCACTTTTAGAAATTTTTAGCAGAGAGCTGTATACTTCTCGAGTGATCACATATTCGGTGAAAAAAGGATTATCCTCGGCGAATATTTTATATGTTGCTTCTGAAGAACCAATCGCACTCTCTCTTCGAACCTTAATATTTGGATTCATCTCCAGTAACAATACATCCCGATTCTCGGACAGAAGGTCATGTTGATTGAAAAAAGATTGAACCTGATCAAAAATAGGTTGAGATGGATTGCTTATAGTTTTTGAAACATAAACGGTATGCTGTGATTTTTCAATTAAAATATATCCGAAATTCACTGCGCTCAGATTGCTCTTTTTGAAATTATCAACCCACTTGAGCAATTCATTACTATACTCGCCATAGGTCTGATTGAAAGGATAATGACAATGCGGAACAGAAAATAATATTTCATTCCTGTCTGCGGTTTTAAGCAATAATGTTTTCGCAGCATTTTTACCCCACCAACACATTAATTTTTTACGATAATTGGCAACATCAACTAAATCAGTTACAATATATAATCGTCCATTATCCGTTAAATATTTAGGTGCCTGATGAACGATATTACTCAAAATATTTTCTCCATTCACACCACCATCACGAAACTTCATATTCGCATCTGGACTGGGAACAAATGGTGGATTGGCAAGTATTGTGTCAAAATTCTTTTCTCGAACAGCCTCGTATAAATCACCTTCCAATACCTTAACATTATTCACGCCATTTAATTGTAAATTGAAGCGGGCAAATCGTATTGCCCTAGGGTTGATATCAACCGCTACCACGGATTCAGAGTACTTTGATGCCACAATCGACTGAATTCCGGACCCAGTGCAAAGGTCAAGTGTGCATTCAGAAGCCCTACGAGGAGCGGTATTGACCAATCCAAAGCTATCACTACCAATATACATCACAGGACTCTCCTCAATTTTGTCCTCCTCTAGAAAAAGAAAACGATGATCAGTGGCAATAAAGTGATTTTCCACACAAAAAATATCAATGTATGAGGCAATTTGCCCCGATCTTTGATAGAGTACTTTTAAATCAAAAAGTAGTTGTAAAAGGTTCTGCCCAAAAATATCTTGTGCATCTCTTTTCGAAATAGAGCCACGAACTAGGAAAAGACTGATCAATTTATCTAGTTTGTTGTCACCTAACTTTACACCACTATAATACGGCATATAAGTGGGTTGTATGCTTTGTAAATCATTTATATTTAGACGTTTACATATTTCTGACGTGCAATAATTACAAGCCGTTAGAACATCATAAAACGGACGGAGTTCATCGGCAATATCAAAACGATCATCTTTAAATGGCTCGAAAGTGATTTTCGCACATTTCAGGTCGAGAACTGGGTTCTGTGACTCGATAGTGTCTCCATGTAGGGCATCAATACCAAACGAATTTAATAAGGTGGATGCCCAAGCCAATTTATTATAAAATTCACGATGGCTCAATCCAAGCGAGATTCGTAAATCATCTAATTCCTCATCGGTACCGTTGTAGCAATGAGACAATAAGCGAACCTGTTGATAATTCAAATGCTGATATTTCGAAGAATCAGTCAATGATCGAATAATAGATTTCCCTTGAGGATTGAGGAAAATTATAGCTTTATCCTCAATATTTGATTTGAAGTTTTTTCCGAGAGGAGTTGATTTGATCAAATTGGATTTTTCTCGATACCGGGCACCAAATGCAGAGAGTCGAAGAAGCTCATCATCTGACCACGGTTGATTTTCTTTTTTATCATGAAACAGGGCCTCGTCTAGCTTGACCATTAGCGCTGTAACATCAATATCATTTGAATCTAGACCATGAGGAGTGACTTCCGCAGGTAAATTATCCAAGTGCTCTTCATACCGTTTTACTTCTTCTTTTCTTTTAGATATCCAGTAGTTATCTACGATTAGATAATCTATGTCCGTTGACAAGAAAGTAGAAATCGATTCTTGAGGGGTCTCAACAATGGGTTGACCAGCAACATTAAAACTCGTATTTAGAAGGACGGCTGGACCATTTCTATGTGCCTTGAGTTGATATGCAAGGTTGTAGAAAAATGGGTTTTGTTCCTTGTTGACTGTTTGCACCCGACCTGTTCCGTCATTGTGAGTTATCGCGGGTAAAACATCATGAAATTCCTTTTTCACGTTTGCTACCAAAAGCATAAATGGGGAGTGCGTTTCAAGCTCGAAAATTTCTTCAGAAATATCTTCCGGAACAACTGGAGCAAAAGGACGAAAGCTTTCTCTAAACTTCACACGCGCATTCAAAATATCCTTCATTCGATCTAAAGTAGGGTCTACGATAATCGAACGATGACCAAGTGCTCTTGGCCCAAATTCACATCCACCTTCGTGCCTCGCAATGATTGAACCTTCGGATAACTTACGCGCACTTTCTTCTATTAACTTTGAATCAGAAAGCTTCTCAAAAATTATTTCTTCATCATATTCGCGAAGGGCATTTTGAATTTCCTCATCTGTGTATGACCGACCTAAAAATGCATGGTGCATTTTAGCTCTCTTTGAGTCCGATTTGTGCTGATGACATGCCCATAATGCATTACCTGCGGCAATACCAGAATCTCCAGCGGCAGGAAAAATAAAAATATCGTCTAATCCTAAATTTTGTAAAATTTTATAGTTGGCAACAGAATTTAGACCAACCCCGCCAGCGATACATAATTTTTTGATTCCTGTCTGTTGCATCGCTGTTTTTACGATGTGAATCATTACCTCCTCTAATTCCTCTTGAATTTTAAAAGCTAGATCCACAATATATGGTCTTAAATAAGCCTTTCCCTCCCCCTGGTCATAGAGCTTCGAAAGAGCCTCCACTTCTAGAAAAATATCGTATGAGGCAACATCCACCCGAAGACTTCCTTTCTTCTTAGTAAACCATTTTGTCCATTTTTTTTGGTGCTTACCATAAGACGCCAAGCCCATTAATTTTCCGGCCTCTGGTAC
Source organism: uncultured Flavobacteriales bacterium (assembly GCA_913020765.1). Lineage (GTDB taxonomy): Bacteria > Bacteroidota > Bacteroidia > Flavobacteriales_D > Crocinitomicaceae > UBA952. The sequence goes on from CAJWAO010000009.1 coordinate 4,863, forward strand.
TTCAAGAACATCAGATAATCGGGTAGTAAAGTCCGCTTTTTTTGTGATATATTCATAAAGGAAACCGAGCGTGGATAATTCGGCTAAATGACTATCAATACACTCACTATGAAGCAATTCGATGGAATTTCCATTTGCCTGGTACAAGCTGTAAGATTCAGTTTTATGATGGTATGTAGACCCTGTAGCGTCAATCGACAATATCAATGACTCATCAAAACCTGATGGCCAATAGGCAGTATAGGCATGAGATAGGTGATGACTTGGGATGACTTGTATTTTATCGATGGTATTTTGAGGTAAAGCTTTTTTAAGGATGTCAGCCGAATAATCTGTACCTGGCATATTTGCAGTAATCGAGCCAAGCTGCTCAAAACCTATACCTAACTCGTTCAAACAATAGTGAATAGATTCCCATGGCAATTGAATTTTTGTATTATCGCCCATGAATTGATTTAAATATCCAAGACTGTGCTTAGAGCGGTCGAGGCGTTCTTGTTGGATAGCTACTTTGATTTCACCATCGACAACAATGGCAGCAGAGCGATCATGTCCCAGATTAATTCCTAGGTGATATACGTTATTCATAATGAAAAAGGAGATTTAAATAAGAAGATAACAAATTGATAATTAGAGTTTAATAAGGGTACAAAGATAAAATAAATCCTCCAACAAACTATCAAATTACAGGAAGATGAAAAAATATCCTCTTTTTATTAACTTCGAGACGATGCGACTCGGATTAACTCTAATCTTTATTCATTGGATGTATACTGTCACACTTTTTTGCCAGAGTAAAAGGCATCTGCATGAGATACATTGTGATACTACCCATTTTTATTTTGAAAGCTATAAGGACTCATTAGATGATTATGTATTTAAAATGGGGTTGAAAAAAAACCTGATTACCAATGATGAGAGATTGAAATTAGCCTTTTACATTGCTTTAAATAGATATCCGGAATTACATAAAACCCGAATAACCCTGAGGCACAAAAATATTAATAGTACAATGCAAGCGCAACCAAGTCCAGAGTTTATATTCAAGCGAAAAAATAAAAGAGCCTATAAAATATTCGTAAATAATAACCCCCGCCGCACAGGAATAAACTATCAAGAACTCAGCTTTGAAGGTTTAGTGGGTTGGATTGGTCATGAATTTGCGCATCTTATCGATTATAACACCATGAATAATAGAGCACTTCTTGGTTTCATTGCAGGGTATATATTCGATAAAAAAACAATGCGCCGAACCGAGAGAAATGCAGATCGTGAAACCATTAAACGCGGACTAGGTTTGCAGCTCCTTGATGGTGTGGCTTTTTTTGAAAAAAACAATAAAATCTCTGAAAGTTACCGAAATAGAAAGCAAAAAAATTATCTTTCGGAAGCCGAAATCATGCTTGATATTAAACGAAACTGTGCTCCTTAATTCAGAATAAGTAAAAAAACTAAATCATGAAGTATCTCATTCTTATCCTATATTTTATCCCGACAATATTCATATGTCAAGAGCTCACTGGCTCAACTAATCTCGACATCACAAAAGCTTGGTCCCAAGAGCCACAAGGATGGACCTACCAGATGAATATTTTTATACCCGAAGAAACAAGTCCTGAAAATGGATTTCCAATATGTATATTATTACATGGCAATGGTGGGGTAGCTGCTGAGTTTATCAATGAATTTTCACAGCACATCTCCTGTCATATTTTAATTGCACCTGCTGGCTACATGAACAGCTGGAATATCTGTAGTGAGGAAAGTGATGCACCTGATATGGAAATGCTTGACGAACTAATCGCGTCATTAAGTTCATATACGAACGTAAATTCATCGAAAATCCGATTACTTGGTTATTCGAATGGTGCGGCACTTGCCAATCGTGTATTGGTTGAAAATAATAATCCAAATATCGATAAGATATGTTCAGTTGTTTCCCAGTTATCTGAAATGCAAGCACATAACGGCAGCTTTTATGGGCCTTCAGGCGAAACAGAAGCGTCAATGGCCTTTTGTGGCTACGACATACAACAAATCCCTCTAGTTGGAAGGGATTATTTAAACATTTGCAATACCAACGACCCGATAATCCCCTACAATGGTGGACCAGCAGTAGGTGCTGTCTTTCTACCTTCAAAAGTTGCTATTTATGAAATTGCAAAGAGCCAGGGTTATACTGGTACAATCATTGACGGAGATGGTCAAGAAATAAATTCATCAGGTATTTTCGAGTACAATTACCTCTCCGGTCAAGTTGTTCACCTCAGGGGAGATGCGGGTCACGGTCTGAACGAAACGCAAGTTGGTCTTATTTCAGACTTTTTCATATATGACTGCAGTTCCAATGGAATAACAGAACAATCTGAGGTAAAAATTAGTATTTACCCAAACCCTGTGGGTGAAACCTTATCGATTTATGGAATTTTGATGCCAACGGATATTGAAATTTTCAATACTAAAGGAAAATCTATATTGAAAGAAGAAAATAGCTCAGGAAAGATAAATATCAGTGGGCTAAAAGCCGGTATATATTATGTCCATATACATGATAACACCAAATTAGTCATAAAAGAGTTCATAAAGAGTTAAACATGATTTTACACCCGCCTGTGTAACTTTTGAAGGGCTTTATTTGTAATAAAAGAAAAGCTCTTATGAAACTTCTCGCAACATTCTCCATGACCTTTCTGATGCTCCCCATATTTGGTCAGCATATTTACGGATCACTATCTGGAGGTATTCAAAACATAATTCCTATTGGCGAAATAAATGCACCAATGGTCAACACCATTTACAATATGACTCAAGTCAATTACAGCACTACACAACCCAAAAAATCATTTAGACATCTCTATTCTACTGATATAAATTTTGGTCATATGATTCATAAAAATTTTGGTTATGAACTTAGCGCCTCGTACCTACGTCCTACTAATTATTATCGTGAATTATTTGTTTATGATAATTCAACTGGAGAGGCCTCTGAATTACCTACATATGTCAAAGATAGACATAGTGGTCATTTATTGCGGTTCAATCCAAAGGTAGTATTGAATACTGACTTTGAAAAAATATCAATTTATATGAAAATGGGATTCTTGGCCGCAATGGGTAAACTTCAATACCATCAATACACTACAACCGATGCTCCTAGTTTTACTGACGCACGAACATCGATGATCTACGAATATGAAGGAAATATCTCCTTTGGATTTAATGGCTGCATTGGAGCAACGAAAAAACTGAACGAAAATATTGCACTATTCATTGAACTTACTGCTGCTCATCAAAATTTCAGTCCCACATTCGGTCAAAAAACACAACATTCTAGTGGGGGAGCCGATATGATGACTTATGGAACAATACCCTATTATGACGAAATAATATACGGTGATGAATTTGAAACAAGTTGGACATCCACTGAATCGAACAGTAATCCACAAAAATTTTATTCACGAAATTACTCGCTATCGGGATATGGCATTACCATAGGAATGATGTTCACACTATGGGAAAAATAGACGTGAATATAGAATCAGCCTCTTTCGTAAAGAGAAATCTTGGGATATATTTGAAAACATAAACACCTCATGTTCACATTTATTCAAAAAATACTTTAGATTTACAATATGGAATGGTATATGAAAAATAGGTGGTGGATTTGGAGCTTAATGGCAGTTTATTTGGCCTACAGAATTTATCTATCCGTTGTATATTAGTGCCTTACTGTAACACGCTTTTTAAGCATTCCCTTCTTACCTTCCCCAAACAGTATGTACATGCCATTTGATAACTGAGATACATCAATTACCTGAGGTGATGCATTTACATCGACTGAAGTCATGAGTCTTCCTTCCATATTGTACAACATTAAGGTTTCAAGCCCAACGTTCTCCGGCCACATCACAACGAATTGATCCTGTGCTGGATTCGGGTAGCACCACCAATCACTCTGAAGCTCCTGAATACTCGCATCGTTGTAATAAACGAAAGGTGCCGTCAAGAAATCACAACCAAGACTATCATAGACATAAGCCACATAATCTCCGTTCTCATTTGGTTGATGGTCATAGTTGGTCGCTCCACTAATCTGTATTCCATCGAGATACCATTGCACGCCATAGCCTTGTGGTAAATTAGGCACGTATAAGTTTTCAGCGGCATCTATCTCAATTTCAAAACTCAGCGTGGTATCACAATAAATCACAAATACGGAGTCGGAAGTTGAACTGCAACCCAAAGGACTGTATGCCGTCACATAATAATAACCTGTTTGGTCTATGGATTCAACAGAATCGGTGTGCCCTGTCCAAAAAACACTATCAATGGACCATTGTAAAATATACTGCGAAGAATCCGTTGCGATTGTATAGGCCGATGAGTCATAGACAATATTTGGAATGCCTGGTGCTGCACCTACGATAATTGTATCTATGCTCTGAACAGAAGGAACAGGTAATATTTGTTGATAGTCAATGTTATAGGCAACATCTGAATAAGAACCTGCTCCGCAACTAGAGCAACTCGAAAAATTCATTATGTGACTTCCACAATTGTCGTCTCCCCCATAGGTAATCTCCGCGGCATTCGTCTGAGCTGCTGTTTCATCAGCATCCATCACTTTAATCTTATATTGCTTTGTAGGGTCCATATTAATATTAACAGACCAAGTTATGGGACCGTCATTATTATATTCATAGTTGGATTGGTAAATTAAGTTTCCATCCTCTAAAAGTTGAAAATAAGGATCGGGATTATTTCCATTTAGTAGTTCCCAACCCCATGGTTCGCCCAACCAATTCTCACCAACATTCAGTATCGTCACCTCTGTAAGGGTGTAATTGTCTAATGTATCCATATTGCTAAATCCTGCATACTGAACAGGGTATGTACCCGGTTGCGTATACGTTTGAACTCCTGGGTTTTCATCATTCGTGGTGACACCATTTCCAAAATCCCATTCATAATAAAGTAATCCTGGATTGTTGTTCGTAAAATCAACCTCAAGTGGTAAGCAACCAATCGGTGGATTTGAATTAAATCCTGAGTTACCGATTGCAGGCGTCTGAATTTCGAGTGTAATAAAGAAAGGTACCGGGATATTGTCAATATTTGCTCCCGAGGCGGTCACATCAACCAGAATACTGACCTCTACATCATAAATTCCCGCAAGAATAGGGGTACCATACACATTGATACAACCATATACATTATTTTGAGGATTGTAATTACATCCATTTGCGGCATTATTACAAACCCAGCTAAGGCCTACTGGTAAAGCAATACTAACGATTTCAAAGTTATTAATGGTAGCTCCGCTTGTATCTGTCGGCATTACAAAAGTAATGTCCTCAGAATAAGGTTGACCTGCAAATCCAACTGGAAGAGGATTTGGATAAATCCCAGCGACGGTATAGCTGTCATCCACTGTGCATTGTGTATGCGAATGAATAGGTATAAAAAGATAGATTAAAAGGATGGAGATAATGAATAATGGTCTCATAGTTTGGCTATATATTGAAATCTATTTTGGATTCGTTCGTCTAAATATAATGGTATTTATTTTATGGTTTTCAACAATTGTTGATAAGTGTAAATTGTAATATGTTGATAAGTAGATTCTTAAGTATGAATAACTTCAATTTCGTATTCTTGCTTTAGCCAAATATGTTTCGTTACTTCATATCACCAAACGAGGGATAAAAGGTTTGTCAACGGACAAAATCTTCCCGACAAATTTTTAGGTCGATGTATTTAGAAGGGAAATGAGCAACGCGAATAAAGTTCATTTCTGAGAAGGGTTTACCCTCAGAATTTATACAAAGCATTTGATGCTGTGAAAACAAAAGTCAAAAGAAAGTTTGTCTAAGGAACGTTGCGAAAGTAATCGTTCTACGTGTTGAATGAGGCTTGATGATCAGTCGTGTGAAAATCAAGAGGCAAGAGACAAAGCTGTCGAAAGCAAGAAAAGCCCTGGGGTTTGAAAGCTAAGATGATTGGAAGTTTAGAAGTATTATTTTAAGTTTTCGGGCAAAAAATATTACGGAAGCCTTAGAACAGTAGTTTGGCGATACATGTTGTTCGCAACTGAATTGAAAGCGGTTTGCAATCCTTCGCGGAATGTAAATCGCTTTACTGTTTTATAGACTTTACTTTTGCTTTAATACCTTGAGAGATGTGTGCTCAAGTTTGAGGTAATATAGATTTGGGCCAAGCTCCGAAAGGTCAATTTGGGGGTTCATTTCATTGATTTCGCCATCAAAAATAAGTTTACCATCTATACTAAAAAGTGAATATGACATGGGGTACTCTATTGCTCCATGTACCATAATAATGTCGGCAGAAGGATTGGGATAAACTGAAATTTGCTTTGACTCAAACTCACTTAGAAATGCCGACGAGCTGCAATCTACAATCGACGATAAATAATCGTATCGTGTCTGAATGAATGACTTTAAACCGTATAAGGTTCCACCTGGCCCGGGTCCTGAATTCAAATTGTATTCAATATTGGTATTAAAATCATTGTTGCTATACATTTTGTTGTTGTCGGCATAAACGTATTGCTGAATCAAAGACTTATAGTTGTCGATAATTGGGTTCAGATAAGTTGGATTAAATACCGTATTTAAGAGCAAGCAAATCTCTGAAGTATATTGACTCATGAATAAGTCATTTTCAAATACACGCTCTAACAAAGGTCGCTGCCCCTGAAAAAAGTCAATGGGCAAATTGGTCATTGGTGTTTGTACACCAAAAGCATAGGATCCAAAGGTTTCATTGGCATCCCATTTTATCCACTCCCACTGGTCTGTGGACATATTGTGATAGAGGTAATAATTTCGTGCAGACAAGGTGTATGTGTCGAGATTACTAAATAAATTATTGAACGCGACAGAACTCAAAAATGGACCTAAATCCAAACGAGAGGGTAAACCTGATTCAAATTCTGCATCTGACGAGCTGTTCAAGAAGTAAATAAAATCAATGAGATCATACCAGTCGTTATCATCTTCGTTGGACTTTAGCTCATAGGAGAATTCATATAAAGATTGATCTAAACCAAGATAAACGAGGCTTGCCTCTCCATCGCCAAAGTCAAAATTTGAGCCTGCCTTAAAAAGATTTCCGTCGTCATCTCCGATTCGCCAATCTAAAAACTGGTCATCAATCTGCTCAATCATCGTGTAAAAACCCCAAGCTTGACCATTATATGATACACTTGCATAATTTACCCTCGGTGCCGGAACGCCCCTTTCTCTGCACAGATCAAAAAATAGTTTTTCGCGCATAAAAGTTGGGTCTTTGAATCCATTGCTAAAATTTAGTTTTTTCAATCCGTCATAATTTTGACCGGAAATAAATCTATTGAAGTCGATTTTAAAAGACTTTTTATCACCAGGATGCATGCCACTTGAGTTACCCTTTAACCGGACGCCCACGCTATCAAAAGAATAAGTACCCGTAACATCAGTTAAAGTTAAGCTAGCGGGAATATAAACAGAACCATTTGCATCTATATGCTCATAATTGTATTCCAACTGCTGCCAAAAGTCACTTTGTGGAAAATCCAATTCTATGGTTACTACTTGGTTCGAGGAAAATAGATTTGCTCCTTCAATTTGAGCAAATAGCTTAATCGAAAATAATATCAATGAAAGAAGAAACAGTAATTTTGAAATTTTCATTTAGATTGAATTAGAAGTTGATGGTTGATGCAAAAAAACCATTTATCGGAAAAAGCACATGTTCCCTTTCAAATTTATTCACAAGCACAATATAAGCGAACAGTCGTAACAACACCTAACGAAGATGCACCTCTTCAATTACAGGAGTTACTGCTTTGAGCACCTCAAAAGCGGCAGTTGCCATTCTATTTTCAGTATCTAAGGTGGGATTAACCTCAACAACCTCAAAGCATGCTGTTTTACCTGTGCGAATGAATCTATTGATGATTTCAACAACCTCATCGATATCAAAACCCCTTGGAACAGGTGTTCCCGTCCCTTTAGATATTCGATCACAATCAAGACTATCCACATCAAAAGAGATATAAATCACATCGCAAGAAGATAGTTTTTCCACAGCCTCATCAAGGCAAATATCGATTCCCCGATAACGAATTTCATCCACAGTATAATTCTTAATATCGTGCGTTTGCATGCAAGCATCCTCAGGAGCCTCTGTGTCTCTTACACCGAAATAAATGAGCTCAGAGGCTTCAAGCTTCTTACCAGTAATCCCAATATTTTTAAGATTTGCCCAATGTGCTTCAGTTTCCTCGGGAACTTCATTAATCTGATGTGCTTTGTTGTCAATTGACAATCCGGCGGCAAGTGGCATTCCGTGAACATTTCCAGAGGGAGAGGTATAAGGTGAATGTAAATCAGCGTGCGCATCCACCCAAATCACGCCTAATTTTTTGTTTTTGTTTGCCGCCTTTACACCGCTCATTGTCCCCAAAGCCGACGAATGATCACCGGATAAAACAATTGGATACAAATTGTCTTCAATATTTCTGTGAACCTCTGCGCTCAGACGATCACAAACATTCACCACACTTCCAATTCGTTTGGCGAAACTGTTTTTAACTTTATTGTAAATTGATTCGTTTTCTGTTTCAATATCCTCATAACGGTATCGAGTGAAATAATTATGGTTTTGATTTATGGCCGCAATTTCGATTGCATCTATACCCAAATCCGCACCTCGCGTCCCTGCGCCTATATCAGACCTATTTTTTAACAGCTTTATTTCTTTCATCACGGTATCAAAATTTCTTAATGATCAATTGATTAGCGCCGAAACTAATGAAATTTATCAACAAATAATAAAATTCCATTTTAATTGAGGTTTTTTTAGTGCATCGTATTTAGGGGGAATTGCTTTGTTTTGTACCTTTCTCATCAAGTAGCATTATTTTCATAAACCAGATATAAAATATGTACCTGTTGCCTGCTTTAAGTAAAACATCAATGCTCATTTTGGCGCATTTTTTATTGATTACAGCAATATTTGGGCAATCATCGTCATCATTTTCGGGTGAATTAATCTACGCAATAACCAAAATTGACGAAAACAAAATACAAAGTGGGTTTGGAAACGACCATTCACATGCAGAAGAAAAATTAATCATCTACACCAAAGACTCTTTAGTAAAACGGGTATATTTTAATTCTGAAAATGGGATTCAAGAAAGTATTGAACACTTAACATATGCTAAGAAAATTTTACTCCTTAGCATTGATACAATGAACTATGCTGTTCAACTACCAGTAAATCAAAAAAATCATACTGACCAGCTTGATAGTACTTACGTTCTATCTAAAAAATGCTTCCCAAAAGTTTATTTTGCAGGTATTAAAGGTAAACCAATGTTTCTCTCTCATCCGATGCTCAGCAATAAGCTTCAAATATGGTACAGTAAAAAAATACATCCGAAATACAATTCAGTATACGCAGAGCTCCCTGGGATTCCGTTGAAATACTATATTGCATCCGAAAAAGGCCTTTACTTGTACGAGCTGGAGTCATTTAAGCAATATGACCCTCCTCTTTCTTTGTTTCAAATACCTATCGGTTACGACATCCTTTCACTTGAAGATTTTCTCAATCTTCTCGACAACCAAAAGTAACAAACGATATCTATTGGGTTTATAATGAACACTTGAGTGTTCAAATATATGGAGCAAAAGCCCAAATTCGGAGAGGCTTAAGGTTATATTCGTAAAACAGTATAAATTGAATGGAGGAAAACGAATTCATACCCGTAGACAATAAGAAACCTAAAAAACGCCCTGCAAGGAAATCAAGTAATTCGAAAAAATCTGGTAAGCGCAAAAATGGCACCTCCTTATTTTCGAAAATTGATGGACAAAAAATAGCAACTATTTTAGGTTCATTTTTCCTCTTATTTTCTGTTTTTCTATTTCTTGCCTGCGTCTCTTATTTTTTCACTTGGCAGGTAGATCAGGATAAAATCTTGAACTCCACTTTCTTTGAATTTATATTCAATCAATCGGACGTTGAAGTTCAGAATTGGCTTGGAAAACTTGGTGCATGGATGGCTCATCTATTGATTTACAATCTTTTTGGCGTTACCTCCATTGGCATCTGTTTTCTCATGTTCTTATTTAGTGTCAAAATTTTATTCAAAAAATCAATACTACCCGGCGGTAAGGCATTTTCCGTAACGATGGCATTTATGCTGTGGGGATCACTATTTTTGGCATTCTTTTCAGCAGAGATTCACATGCTCGGCGGAACCTTTGGATTTTATGCCAATAATTGGCTCATTCAAACTCTGGGCTCAATTGGAACCATTAGTTTGGACTTAGTCTTGCTGTACATAATCGTTACACTCATTTTTAATCCAGATTACAAAGCCCTTTTCACCTACTTTTTCCCAAAAAAAGAAAAAGAGGATGAAGCTTTAGCTGATGAAAAAAAGCTTTCTGAAGATGACAATATGGTCATTATAAACCCAATAACCGAAGAGGAAATTAAAGAAGATTTAGTTTCAGAGACCGTAGATTTCAGTGATGAAAATGTAGAAGAACCGTCGACATCGCAATCAGAACCGATGATTGAAAGTGAGCTATCGGAAATTAAAGAAGAAAGCGCCGAGTCAATGAACCAAGGCACAGAGACCGAACCAACATCAGAGGAAGAGTTCGAAATCGAAATCGCAGAGGAAGAGGCTATGGTCGATGAAAGCGAGCTCGGAGAGCAAACATTATCAGAAAAGTTAGTTGAAGAGCACGGTGAATTTGATCCAAAGGCAGATCTTGAGGGTTACCTTCTACCTTCCGTTGAGCTGCTTAAGGATTATGGTTCAGGCAGTGTTTCAGTCAATAAAGAAGAGCTGGAAACCAATAAGGATAAAATTATTGAAACCCTATCAAATTATAAGATTGATATCGCAAAAATTAAGGCAACTGTGGGACCTACGGTCACACTATACGAAATCGTTCCTGCACCTGGGGTTCGAATTTCAAAAATAAAAAACCTTGAAGATGACATTGCCCTGAGCCTCAGCGCATTAGGAATTAGAATTATTGCACCTATTCCGGGAAAGGGAACGATCGGAATAGAAGTTCCCAATTCTAGCCCTGATATGGTTAGCATGCGGTCATTAATTGCTTCTGAAAAATTTCAGAATCACGAAGGTCAACTCTCAGTGGTAATGGGAAAAACAATTACGAATGAAACCTTTGTTTTTGACCTCACCAAAATGCCTCACCTCCTTGTGGCAGGAGCAACGGGACAGGGAAAATCGGTGGGTCTAAACGCAATTTTAATATCAATTCTCTACAGAAAACATCCATCACAGGTCAAATTTGTCCTTGTGGATCCGAAAAAAGTAGAACTCACACTTTACAATAAAATTGAAAGGCATTTCCTTGCGAAGCTTCCAGGGGAAGAAGAGGCCATCATTACTGATACATCCAAGGTTGTAAATACATTGAATTCTCTCTGTATTGAAATGGACGAACGATATGAACTACTAAAAGTTGCACAGGTAAGAACAATAAAAGAGTACAATGAGAAATTCATCAAAAGGAAATTAAATCCTGAAAAAGGACACAAATACCTCCCGTACATTGTGGTACTAATCGATGAGTTTGCAGACCTCATTATGACCGCAGGAAAAGAAGTTGAACATCCTATTGCGAGAATTGCTCAGCTTGCTCGGGCCATAGGAATACATCTTATCGTAGCAACACAAAGGCCGTCGGTGAATGTAATCACTGGTATGATCAAGGCAAATTTCCCCGCACGTATCGCTTTTAGAGTGCTGTCGAAAATAGATTCAAGAACAATTCTCGATGGGTCCGGAGCAGATCAACTTATTGGACGAGGAGATATGCTCATTTCAACAGGACAAGAAATGATACGACTTCAATGTGGATTTGTGGATACCCCTGAGGTTGAGGAAATATGTAGCTTTATTGGAGATCAAAGAGCTTATCCTGATGCGCTCATCCTACCAGAATATGTTCCTGAAGGAGGAGAGGGTAAAGGTGATATGGATATGGATGAGATGGACGCGATGTTTGTAGATGCTGCACGTATTGTCGTTATCAATCAGCAAGGTTCCGCGAGTCTTTTACAACGTAAATTAAAATTAGGCTACAATCGAGCAGGCCGTATCGTAGACCAACTTGAATCATTCGGAATTATAGGCCCATTCCAAGGAAGTAAGGCAAGAGATGTACTCTACGCCGATGTAGATTCTTTGGAGGAATATTTGAAAGTAAAAGGCTTGCTTTAGGCTAGTCAATCTTTAGCGGCATTGAGTAATGTTTGAGCTGAGGAATGATGTACTCAGAATAATTAGAATTGGCCAAAACTAAAAAGTAATCCTCCCTTAACGAAGCCCTGGATTTTAATTTCTCAATCACCCCTTGAGCCCAACGTTTTCTTTCTTGAGATGTAGCAATATTTAAATTCACATCGTAAGGTGCTATTTTTTCCTCTAGCTCAAGCAATCCATATTTACCAGACAAAATATAAATTTGACTAGCACCCCAAGATTCTGCGTAATCCATCCAAGATTTGAAATCTGAAGAGATATACATCTCAGCTGCTGCGCATGGCCTCAATTGTTTTTCTTTTACACACGCAATGAGGGCAATTTTTTGGCTAGTCATTACCAAAATATAAGGCATTTGCGACCAAGAGTTTTCCATTCTCCCAAAATCCTCTGAACAGAGGATTATCACAGAAATAAATCAGCTCGCCTTTACCAAAATTTTCAACGCCAAGAATCATGGCATTGCCCTGATTTTCTTTTGCCTTAAAACCGACAAAGCCAGAAACTTCCTGGGCATTTTCTGGAAGCGAAAGAATGGTTTTCCCATTTTTTAAGCTAAAATTTGATGCTGATTGCCTTAGCGAATAGTATCCCGAATAACCAAATGTCAACGGACTAGATTTAGAAAGTAGGTCACATTCATAGATAGCTCCTGTGATGAGACCACTGAGCTCCTCTCTCTCGGTAGCTGAATAATCAATTTCAAGATCGCTCACCGAAATATCAAAATCGGCGATAAAATTATAGGCAGCATCCCCAAAAACAAGTAAACGACCACCATTCTCAACCCATTTTTTGAGTTGTTCCAGCTCGTCAGCAGAAAGTTCTCCTTCTGGAAGTACGATGATATCAAGCTCATCAATTCTGTTTAGCTCAGATACTCGAAACATACGAAAAGGCAGGGCCAATTCTTTTTCAAAGAAATGCCATATCTCTCCCGTATTTAACGGAGATAAATCTCCCCCGCAAAGCACACCTACCTTGGGAAGGTATATTTCATTGTATGAGGAGGAACCAAAGTCTTTCCCTTTTGAAACGTAACCAGAGGCTACGGGATAGATATCAATCCATGAATCTTTTGCAGCGTCCTGCAGAATTTTATCGAAATCATTGATATCCTTATTGATACCTCTCGGAATCACCAGTGTACCAACAGGAAAAACCTCATCCCCAATCTGAAATTCTTTTTCAGCAACCTTGACAGTTACGTTTTGTGATAGAACCGATTGTAAAAAAGAAGCTGAATTCATCGAGTTCCATTTACACAAATACGCGTAGCAATTCGGCATGGTACTTCGAGTAAAACTTTGAGACCAATTTTTATCCATTTCAAGAGTTCCATTAAATCCATGTGCATCTATGCCATATGCAAAAGGCAACGACCAAGCTGTAATATCGTAGGTTAAAGAATCAGAAAGATATGTTTTGGGTTCGAAGAGAACCTCAACCATCGGCCCCTTCAATTGACTTGTCGAAACTACGAGATCACCTTTATTATAGGTGAAATTTTGTTCTGTTTGCTTCCTAAAAGACCATGCCTTGACTTTCCCCTCTTTTGCAATCTGACCAAATTCAATATCATGGGCACGCAATAAGTTTGAAAGCTTTTGCAGCTTGTCATTTTCTCCACGAAGAATGTAATGCTCGTACTTGTATTCTTTATTTACGCCGAAAGCATTATAATTTTCAATGAGCTCCTTTTTATTTTGAAGGCTCACCTCTACGGTTGAAAGGCCAGTTGTAACATGATGATCAATTCGATCTTTTAAGGTCAAAGTATCTCCGAGGTTTGTTCGCACACTCTTTCCTGCTCTACCACTACCCGCTTGTTCATAGGTCATTCCAATTGCACCGTTATACATAGGATAGGTATCACCGTAGCTTGGATAAAGCAAATCGAATATTTCCTTTGAGAAATACAACCAGCCTGCGTTATCAAAATACTTCGCATGGTTTTTTCCGATACGCTCCTGAAATTCTCTTTGCCAATCTGTGATTACCTCATGAAAGGGTTCAGCTGCTGGAGGGAAATAGTAAGGTTCGTTATATCCTTGCTCATGAAAATCAACATGCACATGCGGCAGCCATTGGTTGTAGATCTTCATTCGCTGCTGGCTTTCTACTTGCGTAAGCCATGCCCAATCACGGTTAAGGTCAAACAAGTAGTGATTAAATCGTCCACCTGGCCATGGCTCTTTGTGCTCAATAGATGACGGGTCTATATTTTCGGTAATCGCAGAATATTGCTTATAAAAATTCACATATCGGTCTCTTCCATCAGGATTGAGACAAGGGTCAATAATTACAATTGACTCTTTTAACCAATCTTTATGCTCTGTTAATAATGTATAGGCTGTTTGAATAGACGATTCGGTGGCTGAGCTTTCGTTTCCATGAACATTATAGCTCAACCAAATAATCGGAAGCTTGGATTTATCATCTCGCAAGCGGTGTATATTTCGTACAGCATCTAATCGACCGATATTTTCCGCGCTCCCCATGAAAAATAATATTAATCTTCGACCCTCATTGGTCTCTCCATAATCCAGGATTTTGCTTTCATTCTTAAAGGCTTCATGGAGCTTCTCGTAAAAGGAAATTACCTCATGATGCCTCGTGAATTCGACACCTATTTCATGACCTAAAAGAGCTTTTAAAGTAGGGGTTTCTTGCGCAAAAACATTTGAAATAAGAAAAAGTAAGATAAAGAGTATAGATTTGTTCATGATAAAATTTTTCTAAAAATAGTAAATAAACCTCGCCTCGATTAAGCATCGAGCTGCTGCATCTCAACGAGTTTGGCATAAACGCCTTTATTTGACATTAATTCCTTGTGCTTTCCTGATTCTGCAATGATGCCATTTTCAAGAACCAGAATCATATCTGCCTCTTTAATCGTTGAGAGTCTGTGTGCAATGACAATTGAAGTTCGATCCTTCATCAAAAGCTCTAAAGCCTCCTGAACCAATTTTTCAGAAACAGAATCAAGCGCCGATGTCGCTTCATCAAGAATCAGAATGGTTGGATTTTTTAAAATAGCTCGGGCAATTGCAATGCGTTGTTTTTGTCCTCCTGAGAGTTGTATTCCACGGTCACCAACTTCAGTATCCAAACCATCTGGAAAAGCTTGAATAAATCCCCAGGCATTTGCCTTTGATGCCGCATCTATGACCTCCTTTTTTGAGGCACTTGGATTTCCAAATTGAATATTCTCATATATACTTCCTGAGAACAAAAGTACATCTTGAGGTACATAAGCCATATTCTGACGTAAATAATTTAAATCGTAATCCTCGATAGGTCTGTTGCTCATGTGGATGGATCCACCGGAGGCTGAATAAAAATTTAATATTAAACTGGCTATCGTTGTTTTTCCTGAACCACTTGAGCCCACCAAGGCTACTCGGTCTTTTTGACGAATATTAAAAGATATATCGCGCAATACTTCTACATCTATCCTTTGGGCATATCTAAAATTGACATGGTTAAAAGAAATCGAGCCATCAATGCCTTCCAAGACATCGCCTGACTTTATTTGGGTCTCTTCATGGTCGTTCAGGATGACCATCAAATTTTCAATCGCACCTTTTGTCTTTTGAATATTTGCATATAAATCTGGAAGCGAACCCACACTTGCCCCCATCATGATTGTAAAGAGTACAAATTGATAAAACCCCTCGTTTGAAAGCTCGGGTTGCGCACCTTGTGTCATGAGTAAACCTTGCCAAACAATAAAAACAATGGCTCCGAATAGACAGAATATGATAAAAGAAACAAAAAGACCACGCCAAATACCGCTCTTCACATTTAGGTTTCTAATTTCCTTTGTTCTCTTACCATAATTTGAAACAGAGAACTGCTCAAAAGTAAACGCTTTGACATTTGAAATTCCAGAGAGTGTCTCCTCTATGATTGAATTGGACTTGGCCGCATAATCTTGAGCTTGCTTACTCAAATTGCGAATGAACCTTCCAAAAACAACAGCTAAAACAGCCATAACTGGTACGGTTCCGAGCATTATTAAGGCCAACTTCCAAGAAATCATGAATAAAAAGGCAACTCCACCCAATATAATGATGACCTGACGGAAAAACTCAGCGATGGTCGTGCGCAGTGTTTCTTGAATTTGAGTAATATCAGAAGAAACGCGGCTTGTAAGCTCACCAACCTTGTTGGTATCAAAAAAATTCATCGGCATATAAACCATTTTTTTGAAGGCTGCATTTCGAATATCCCGCAAAGTATTTTCTGTGACATTATTGAAAATAACAACTCGAACAAAGGAAAATAAGGCCTGAAAAGCAAATAAAATGAATAAGGCAATGGCAACATCAGTTGCATTTTCAAATGTCAAAAGCTGAAGACTATCTTCAGTTACGGGCACACTGCTGTTGGTAGAGCCCAATAGCTTTCCCATTAAATATGGAAAAATCAAACCAGCGGAAGATGAAAGAAAAAGAAAAATCCATCCGAAAAGATACCACCACAGATATGGGCGTATAAAAGAAAGCAATGAAATTGTTGACTGAAAACTTTTTTTTTCTTTCATGCAGCATTCTCCCCAAAAGGGGTTGGAATTTTGAGATACAAAAATAATGGTTTCGTCGAGTATTGCTTTTTTTTAAATATTTTTCTTCGATGAATTTGTATTCTATAAAAAAAAACTATCTTTGCAGTCCTCAAATGATCATTAATTTGAATTAAAAGAAATGAAAAGAACGTTTCAACCTTCGTTAAGAAAAAGAAGAAATAAGCATGGTTTCAGAAGCCGAATGTCCACGAAAAACGGGAGACGTGTTCTGGCTGCGCGAAGAAAAAAAGGAAGAAAGAAGTTAAGTGTTTCATCAGAAACGCTAGCGAAGAGATAATTTTAAATCCTTTTAAACATACTCCAAAGCCCTCTCACGAGGGCTTTTTTTATGGAAAGGTTCAGCGACTTCAATACATATTCAAATATCACCTCACAAAAAAGTCCTCTAACGAGGACTTTTTGATTTTACATATTTAATAAAATACTTCTAGACCAATACTCTTGGAGCTGCTGCAAGAATAGAAGGATCCGTCTCGGCTTTGAATGATTCAAAGTTTTCAACAAACTTAGAAGCCAGTTTTGAGGCTGTATCGTCATATGCAGTTGGGTCTGACCATGTTTGTTTAGGATTTAAAATCTCATCGGGAACATTCGGACAACTCGTAGGATAAGCTAAATCGAAAACAGCCAAGGTATCAAAAGAATTTTCATCAAGTTGCCCCTCTAATGCAGCAGTAATCATCGCACGTGTGTAGGATAACTTAATTCGACTTCCAATACCATAGCTACCACCGGACCACCCAGTATTTACAAGCCACACTTTGGTATCAGAATTGGAAAGCTTCTCACCTAACAATTTTGCATATTTCGCTGGGTGCAATGGCAAAAATGCTGCACCAAAACAAGCTGAAAAAGTGGTTGTTGGTTCTGTTATACCCACCTCAGTTCCAGCCACTTTCGCGGTGTAACCTGACATAAAGTGGTACATTGCTTGCTCAGTAGTCAATCTCGAAATTGGAGGAATAACTCCAAATGCATCTGCTGTCAAAAAGAAAATGTTTTTTGGTGCACCACCTTTTGAAGGTAAAACCACATTGTCAATATGATGAATGGGATAAGAAACACGGGTATTCTCAGTAATCGATCCATCCGTATAATCAGGTGTTGAACTTTCATTTTCAAAGCCAATATTCTCCAACAAGGCACCAAATTTAACAGCATCATAAATCTGAGGCTCTTTCTCACGGGAGAGGTCTATTGTTTTTGCGTAGCATCCTCCTTCAAAATTGAAGACCGTTTCATTACTCCAACCGTGCTCATCATCGCCGATTAGAGCTCGATTAGGGTCAGACGATAAGGTAGTTTTACCTGTTCCAGATAAACCGAAAAAAATCGCTGTATCGCCTTCTTTTCCAATATTTGCAGAGCAATGCATTGATAGTACATTTCTGTCGTGAGGTAAAATAAAGTTAAGTACTGAAAAGATTCCTTTTTTTATTTCACCGGTATACCCAGTACCACCGATTAGAATCATTTTTTTAGAAAAATTCAAGACAGCAAAATTATGTTGTCTCGTCCCGTCAATTTCAGAATCCGCATAGAAACCAGGAGCACATACGATGTGCCAATCCGGTAAGAAGTTTTCCAATTCATGATTTTCAGGACGCAAAAACATATTGTAGGCAAACATATTAGACCATGGGAGCTCTGTAATTACCCTGATATTCATTCTAAAATCTTCATCTGCACAAGCATATGCATCTCTTACGTACAAATCTCGTCCTGAAAGATAAGCTTGCATGCGCTCATATATGGTATCAAAATGCGATTCACTTATTCTTTTGTTTATTTCGCCCCACCAAACTGAATCCTTGGTGATGTCATCTTCTACTATAAATCTGTCTTGTGGTGATCTGCCGGTGAATTCACCAGTATCGATTGCCAAAGCTCCTGTGTCTGAAAGAAGCCCTTGCCCCTGAAGTATTGTATCCTCTACTAACTCTGCAGGTGTTAAATTCCAAAATTGGTTTCCTGTATTTTTCAGACCGATTGAAGTTGCAAGATCTGAGGTGGAACCAAAATTCCCGAATAAATCCATAAAATTTGTTTTAAGCCTAAGCTTATATTTCTACTACAAAATTAGTGTTCACCAGTTTAAAACAAAGCGAAATACAATCTATTTTACTAACAATAAGGTTTTGTAGTGTTCGTAAATTATTTACCTAGTAACCCAAATATTTTGTATATTCCCTTAGTGTCAATTTTACACATATAAGTGGCATGGGTTTTGTTTCATCTGGATAGAACAGTTAATATCAGAATGTACCTACCCATAGGGATAGATTTACAGTAAGCTTGTTGAGAACTATGGCGTGATATTCACCATTTAAGAGAGAAAAATATTTAGTTTCGTCTAGAACTAACACGCATGAAATACCCCATTCTTTTTGTCCTTTCTATCTTGTGCCTTTTGTCTGCTGCAAATGCTCAAATTTCAAATGAGTCCGAAAAAGACTCTTTGCTTTATATTTTCCAAAATAACGAGGACCTACTACCACTTGATAAACTGAATCGAACTGTTTTTAGAACCACTCATGGAATGAACCCTTCGGGGTTTGGCGACATGCTCAATAAATTCACTTGCGTCCCATTAATATCCCGGGATAGCAGCTCCTTTTTTAAAAGCTGCATGCCAAATGATGTACACATCGTTTCATTTATGGCTCCTGAAAATGATTCTATTGCTTCATTGGCTTTAGATAACTTTTTTAAGAGTCTCCAAAAACTTCCGAATGAAAAAGTAATCGCAATTATATTCGGTGTAAAAAATAAGTACAATACTAACCACATCATAGGCTTACCCTTTTCAAATTGCACCTCAATTTTGTACTGCAATGACACCACTGAATATGCCCAGCAAGAGGCCGCACAATTAATTATGGGTGCAAGAAAAAACAGCCCACCCAATACCATTAGTCCGGGAATAAAATATATTCTGGGAGCTCAACAAATAGAACAAAAGGAAATTAAAACCAATGGCAGGTTGCGCTATGCAAATTTTTCAACAGTTGGTCTTAATGAGGACGACCTAAATCGGATTGACAGTATTGCATTAAATGGAATTTCGGAAGGAGCTTTTCCAGGGTGTCAGGTTTTGGTTTCAATCAAGGGCAACATTATTTACCAAAAAAGCTTTGGACACCATACCTATGAATCAGGAGCAAATACTGTTAAGAACAGTGATGTATATGACATCGCGTCTATCACAAAAATTGCGGGAAGTACACTTCTCGCGATGTATCTCGAGCATTTCAATCTATTCAATGTAGACGATACACTTGGTAAGTATGTTCCAGAACTCACGGGAAATACGGCTTATCAAAAAATTATAATTCGTGAAATGATGGCGCACCAGGCGGGATTAAAATCTTGGATTCCATTTTATATCAAAACACTCAAGGACGGAGAACTAAATCCTCAAATTTACAGGTCTCGAAAAGACTCTGTGTACTCTTTAGAGGTAGCAGAAAATATTTTTATTGACCAGGACTACACGAAACGTATGTATGAAAAAATACTCAGTACTCCTTTGGGTCCGAAAAAATACAAGTATTCCGATCTTTGCTACTATTTTACACAAAAAGTATTCGAATCAATTCTAGGTGAAGGACAAGATGCATTTTTGCACAGAGCAATATATACACCCATGGGGCTTCAAAACATACGATATCACCCCTTAAATTATTTTAAAAAAGAAAGAATTGTCCCAACTGAACATGACCATAAATTTAGAAAACAATTGGTCCATGGATACGTTCACGATCCAGGAGCTGCCATGCTTGGAGGTGTTGGTGGACATGCCGGGCTTTTCAGTAATGCGGCCGACTTAGCTTCGATTATGCAGCTATTTCTGCAAAATGGGAGCTACGCTGGAAATAAATTTTTTACAGCATCAATTCGTGAAAAATTCACAAAAAAGCAATTCGAAAATAACCGAAGAGCGATTGGTTTTGATCGACCAAGAGAAAATGGCGGTGGAACCTGTGATAAATTAGCCTCACAAATCAGCTTTGGTCATTCAGGATTCACTGGAGCACTTGCTTGGGCAGACCCTAGAGATGAGGTGATATTTATTTTCTTATCCAATCGAGTTCATCCAGATCAAGAAAATTGGAAGATTAGAGATATGAATATCCGAACAGATATGCAGCAGGTGGTTTACAAAGCATTGAATCGTTAATCCTTATATCGATTTAATCCCATCAGCTTCAAAATAAACCTAGGAAGCGATTTACCAGGCTTTCTATTTTTTAGATGGATGTACCAACCTAACTTTTTAAGAATCGGCACCTTATGCGTTTCTACAAATTCAATTAAGGTACCGTCGGGATCCTCAACGTAGGAAAATCTACCTCCTGCCTCTCCCATATCAAAAGTATCAGAGCTATCAACAGTGAAAGGAAATCCTTTTTCTTCGCATTCTTGCTTTAAAGCATCCATTCCTTGTACATCAAAGCATAAGTGAATAAACCCCCAATCACCCCAGAACCTATTCTCAAATATTTTACGACAATCCTTACGGTCCATGGACTGGACCAATTCGATGGTAGAATCACCTAATAAAGGAGCAAACGGGCCAGTCCTTTTCTCACTGTGCTTTAGCAAAACACGTCTGAATACACCTGAACCAGATGAAAAGAATTTCAAGTCCTCAAAATGACCAGTTTTATCATAAACAAGTTCATCATAATTTAAAATATCTCGATATAAATTCATTGATTTATCGATATCAGAAACACCAATGATCGAACCATAAACTCCACCACAATGAGAAGGGTGATTCGTATTTGAAAACCAATCCGAGGCCTCAATTACCTCAAAAATATTTCCATTGGGTCCTTTTACATAAAAGTGATTTTTACTATTCTCTGTTTTCGAAATATCGGAAAGTTCCTTTATTCCATTTTTAAGCATGTTTTGGTGTGTTGCTCTGACATCTCGAGATTTTATTTTACACGCGATCATACCATAATCACCAAGTTGTAAGTCAAATGCTGCCTTTTCTGTTGGGCGAGACGTAAATTGCCAAATTTCAAAACCACCACCTCCATCCATACTCAATGCCAATGTAGCCGTTCTAGACTGAACTGCACCGCCAGTATAATCAATCATCAGAGGAGCTTCAGCAGCCTCCTCAAAAATCCGAACATCTACTCCGAAATTTTCTCTGTACCAAGCCCATGCCTTTTGAACATCGGGAACACCAATACCCATTTGCTGAATACCACAAATTCTTTTCTTCATCCTACTTCATTTAACGTATTGCTCGATCATTAAAAATAACATATCCATAGCTCACTTGAAAGGAGAGCGGCTCTTTTTGTTTAGGGAAATAATTTAAGGTTGCCCGAATCGGACCCACCAGACTGTGAAATATTATGGAAGTGGATGTCAAAAACTCGGCATCGCTTATTGGTTCGGCATATTGATAAGAAACATTACCAACTTTGGAGAGTGTGAGTATCGGTTGATACATGTACCCATCTACCCGAAAATCAACTTTGGGATTGAACGAAAAAATAAAATTAAACCCCGCACCAACAAATTGAGGGGACCTAAATTCTGGTAAAAAAAATGTTTTGCTATCCGGAATTAAATCAAAACTTGGACTAGACAATAAGGAGGCCGTATAGTTTGCAAACAAGGTTTGAGTACTCCATACCCCTCTTCCACTCACCCCGAAGTGAAAAAGCTTTTCATCAATCGGAAAAATTTGAAATTCACTACTAAATGTCAGCCATTTGTGCCTATTAGAAATGGTATCTTTCAATAGAGACGTTGAACCTGGGTAAGAGGTTTCTCTCCCCGAAACATAGCGCGCAGAGAAACTAAAAGAACTTCCTGAACTGGAGAATTGCCTTCGGTTTAAAGTATTTTGCTTAAAAGTATATGAAAAAGAATTACCTTCAAACCTTGTAAAATCAGCCGTATCAGCATTGGTAAAATCATCAATCTGATAATAATCATCTTCTAAACCAAAAACTCTATAGTCCATTTGAGAATACGAGTTGTTTCTCAACGTTGATTTTAACGAAAGACCACCATACATCTCAAACTGTACCAAAAAAGACGGGCGTACATCTTCAAAAAAGGTGGCAAAGCTTCTAAAGAAATCCCATCTATTCATTGTGTAATAACCCGAAATCGAAATGGGAATCGTGGAAGGCAAACTAAGTTCAAAGTTCGTATTAATAGATCCATAAAATTTACCAAAGTAAGATTCAGCATGAACGGCAAATGCACTTTTACCCATATTCTGATACCCCAAACCCAAATATCCCGTATTTACAGGCCGGGAAGAAAAATGACCACCCACGTCTACGGTAAACTCCTTGGCTTTACTAACTTTTAGGTTTAAATGATACGTCGAATCACTTTTCATGGAAAGGTTCGGATACATGTACCATATAGATGGTGTAGCACTTAACCTAAAATATCGTTTCTCAAATAGATCTTTTGGGAGCACCTCTGTTTTCTTTTTTCGCATCAAGCTTCTGGTCGCAAAGAGCACCTCTTTTGACTTTCCATTATCAGTCTCGATAGATGAGATCTTTAGCTCGGGTAAACTTGCCCTGAATTTTTTTCGTTTTACAAACATAAGTTTAGCATCCACCTTACTTTCTATTCTCTCTTCAATTTCCTCAATTTGCGCCAAAGTTTTTTTGTAGCCCTCTTCTATCGCCTCCTTTGCGCGTTCAAATTCAAAAACACCGATATCTGTCTTAGCTTCAATAACAATACCATCACTGCAAGCCAAATCATAATTGGTGGGCGTCGTAAGCATGGACCTCAGCACACCAAACATATCTCGTTCATCAGGTAACTCCATGTTACTCGAAACATTGCTTCCGATAATAAAATCTGGACTAAAATCATCACACATCACATTAGAGGGAAAATTGTTATACATACCTCCATCAAAATAGATGACTCCATCAATCTTAATAGGGTTGACATACAAAGGATAAGTCATTGATGCCCGCACAGCCTCATTTAAGTTTCCTTTTGAAAACGTAACGCTATTCTTACCGTGAACATCAGAGGCAACGCAACGAAAAGGAACAAATAACTCATCAAAATTATGTCCAACTGATGCACTGGTATGTCCCATAACCTTGAGCATTTCAAAATCCAATAAGGTAGGAGTGACAACATTCAATGGAATCGATTTTCTGATAATACTGTCCTTTGCAAGAGAAAAACCTAAAGTTGACGCATCGTATTCTTTTTCACGAATTAAGAAGTGATTCTCTGGTCGAATACCCCCTTTTGACATGAGTAAGAAATCTTCTGAGAGTATAAATTGTTCAATCTCCAGAGGGCTATAACCACATGCATATAGGCTACCAACCAAAGCACCTGCAGATGAACCTGCGATACAATCAATAGGAATGTGAAATTCCTCTAAGGCTTTCAACACACCGACATGCGCTAAAGCAGCAGCACCTCCACCGCTCAACACGAGACCTACCTTCTTTTGGCCGTAAGCGCTATGGTAAATAAATAATGCAAAAATTAGGAGGAAACTCGTTTTCAATGTGTTCTTTTGTAAAAGAATTATAAAATTAGACAAAATGAGTGGTACAATTCAGGGTTTCTCAAAAGAATTAACACTTACGGTGAAATGTTTTTTTGGATTTGAAGAAACGCTCATCGATGAGCTCCAAGAGCTCGGCTATAAAAAAACCACAAAACTCAATCGAGCGGTTCAGCTAAAAGGTAACTGGAAAGACGTTTATTTTTTAAATCTTCACCTGCGTTGCGCGATTTCAATCCTGGTAGAAATCGCAACATTTAAAATTAAATCAGAAGATGATCTCTACAGGCAAGCATTAAAAATAAACTGGTCTAACTTTTTTGATGTGAAAAAAACATTTGCTGTTCGTGGCGCCATTTTTTCAGATTTATTTACGAGCACACATTACCCAAATTTATTGCTCAAAGATGCGGTTGTAGACCATTTTAGAGAGAAAGATGGCACTCGGCCTGACATAGAGCTAAAAAGACCACAGGTGATGCTAGATTTGTATGTCAACAACTATGAAGCTACTATTTCTGTTAACACAAGTGGAAATCCACTATTTCAAAGAGGATACAGAAGTACGGTAGGAGACGCACCGATAAACGAGGTTGTGGCCGCGAGCTTAATACGTATGTCAGGATGGGATCGAAAAACTACCTTTATCGATCCATTTTGTGGTTCCGGTACATTTTTAATAGAGGCCGCTCTACTTTCATCGGGCATACCGTCAAATATTGAACGCCAGCATTATGCTTTCAAGAACTTTAAAAATTACGATGAGGATTTATGGGAAAAAACATACGCTAATGCACCACGAATTGTTCGAAGCCTGCCCTGTGAAATATTAGGTTCAGATATTTCAGATGAAATGGTACTTAAATCGAGACGAAATTTGAGGACCTTCAGCTTTGCAAGGTTTGTGAAAGTAAGCCCAAAACCATTTACTGATGTAAAACCAAAAGATTCACCCATATTTATTCTTTCTAATCCACCATACGATGTGAGAATGGAGACAGATGTAGAAGAGTTGTACCAAAAAATTGGCTCTTGGTTAAAACACGACATTAAAGAAGGTACAGCCTGTATTATCTCGTCTAGTACAGAAGGGTTAAAATCTATCGGTTTGAAACCGTCAAAGAAGGTCCGTGTATACAACGGAAACCTAGACTGCAGTTTTAGATGCTACGAGTTATTCGAAGGAAAGCGTAAAGAGACGCTAAGCCGATGATTACCGCTTTGATACGTCGACGTAATCTCTACTACCGTGGCCAGTATAGATTTGTCTCGGACGTCCTATAGGCTCGTTATTTTCAGTCATTTCCTTCCATTGGGCAATCCAACCTGGCAAACGACCAAGAGCAAACATTACCGTAAACATTTCTGTTGGAATTCTTAAGGCTTTATATATGATTCCAGAATAGAAATCGACATTAGGATACAAATTTCTTTCCTTGAAATAATCATCTTCAAGTGCTACTTTTTCAAGCTTCTTCGCAATTTCAAGAAGGGGATCGTCAACACCAAGTTTTTCAAGTACATCATCACAGGATTTCTTGATTATTCTCGCTCGCGGGTCAAAGTTTTTATATACCCTATGCCCAAACCCCATCAATCTGAATGGGTCGTTTTTATCTTTCGCTTTTTCTACCCACTTATCAACGTTTCCTCCATCAATATGTATTTTTAGGAGCATTTCGATAACTTTTTGGTTGGCTCCTCCATGAAGAGGTCCCCACAAAGCACAAATACCCGCAGAAACCGATGAGTAAAGGTTAGCTTGAGAGGAGCCTACAATACGCACTGTTGAGGTAGAACAATTTTGTTCGTGATCGGCATGCAGTATCAAAAGCTTATTGATTGCATCTACAATGACAGGATCGATAACATATTCCTCTGTCGGCATAGCAAACATCATATTCAAGAAGTTTTCACAATAATTCAAGTGATTTTTAGGATACATAAAAGGATGCCTAATAGAATTTTTGTAAGACCATGCTGCCAGGGTTGGTAGCTTTGCAATCAATCTTTGAATTGTTAAATTTACCGCCTCTGAGTTCCGATTTGGATTTTGCGACTCGGGATAAAAGGTAGCAAATGACGAGACCGTGGAGGAAAGAACTCCCATGGGATGTGCTTTCGCAGGATAAGCCTCGAAAAAGCGCTTCATGTCTTCGTGCACAAGCGTGTGCATCTTAATATTACCCTCAAAAAGTTGTAGTTCAACTGCATTAGGTAATTCTCCATATATTAATAAGTACGAAACTTCCAAAAACGAGGCATTATTCGCAAGTTGCTCGATCGGATAACCTCGATAACGAAGAATTCCCTTTTCTCCATCTAAAAATGTAATTGCACTCGTCGTAGCGCCAGTATTTTTATATCCTGGATCGATAGTAATGTAGCCTGTGGAGGCTCTCAGTTTTGAGATATCTATGGCATTTTCGTTTTCTGATCCAGTTACAACTGGCAATTCATGCTCATTTTCATTTAAAACTATCTTGGCTGTTCGACTCATATTACGTTTACTTATTTAAGTTAAATATTTCCGGGTGCAAAAATACAAAAAAAGACCTATTTTATAAAAACACCGCGACTATCCTATACTTAATATTTACAGAAAGGTTTCAATTTGGTTAAAGATTCTCAAGGACATAATCAAACATCATTTGGAATAAATGATTTCTCGTATTTCCTCCATAAATCCCGTGATTTTTATTTGGATATATAAATAAATCAAACTGCTTGTTGGCAGCAACCATTGCATTGACCATCTCCATAGTATTTTGATAATGTACATTGTCGTCTGCCGCACCATGAATTAAGAGGTAATTTCCTTGCAGCTTATCAACGTGATTGATGGGACTATTGTCGTCATATCCGTTTTTATTCTCTTGAGGCGTTCGCATAAAACGTTCGGTGTAAATATTATCATAATACCTCCAGCTCGTCACAGGTGCGACGGCAATAGCCATTTTGAAAAGATCAGCTCCCTTGGTTATCGCCAATGAGGACATGAAACCACCATAGCTCCAACCCATAATTCCCAATCGCTCCTTATCAACCCAGGAATATTCACCCAATGCCTTTGCACAACTTAAAATATCTTCTGTTTCTAATTTACCCAGCTCCAAATAGGTGCTCTTTTTGAACTCAGCACCACGATACATGGTTCCTCTCGGATCAACACAAAATACAATGTACCCCTTTTGGGCTAATAGTTGATGGTACATGTAATCACTTCCATCCCACGAATCCAAAACCTCGTTATGCCCAGGACCACCGTAAACATTAAAATAAACAGGATACTTTTTTGTTGAATCAAAGTCGTGGGGCAAAATCATCCATGTATTGAGGATCGCATCATCAGTTTCGATCGTTGAAAAAGTTTTAGGCGAAAGCGTATAAGATGATTTAAGAAGTTTAGCCAAACGGCTATTGTCTTCAAGTGTTTCTATTAATTTTCCATTCGCATTTCGCAATGAAATTACTGGTGGCGTATTTGCATTCGAATACGTATGAATGAAATATTTCATCCCTTTCAAGAACTCGGCGTTATTGTAACCCTTTTTGGTTGTCAGCTCTGTTTTGTTTTTACCATTCACTTGAATACCGTAAACTGATTTCTGCGTGGCATGTGGCTCAGACGACGAGTAATAAATCGTATTTGATTTCGGGTTGAGGCCTAAAAAATCTATAACATCCCACTTACCAGAAGTAATTTGGGTATGTGTCCCATCAAATGACAATTTATAAATGTGTTTATATCCATCCATCTCACTGGTTCGAAGGATCGAGTTTCCATCATTAAGAAAAATTAAGTTATCATCAACATCAACATAAGTTTCAGATTTTTCCTCAAAAATTACCGAGGAAGCCCAAGCATCGGCTTTGAGATCTACCAGATGATATTTTAAGCTGCTTTGGTGGCGATTCATGGATTGCAAAATCAATTCATTATTTGAGGGAGACCACTCCATTCTCGGAATGTACTCATATTGACCAATAAAAATTTCCTGCTCCTTCGCACTCTCAATATCAGCAATATGAACACTTACCTTACTATTTTCTTCTCCAGCTTTAGGATATTTAAAATCATAGGAGTCCGGATACAATTCATTGAAAAAAGTCATTCTGAATTCTTTTACCTCACGCTCGTCAAATTTCAAATACGCAAGATACTTGCTATCGGGCGACCAATCATAGGCTTTGATAAACGCAAACTCCTCCTCGTAGACCCAGTCTGTTGTACCATTAACAATCGCATTTTTTTTCCCATCAACGGTCAATTGGGTAACAATGCCGGTATTTAGATTTTTGACATAAATGTTATTCTCATAGATATAGGATACTTGATTTCCATCTGGTGAATATTCAGCAAGTGTTTGAGGCTGTCTTTGTTCATCTAATGGCTGAAGTTGTTTTGTTGCTCTATCGAATAAATAATAATTCGCACTGTAACTGTAACGGTATTTACTCTCGACATCTGTCAAGAATAAAATCTTGGATTCGTCCGCGTTAAATTCATATCCATCATAAGTAAAATTAGCAGCGGGTTTAAAAATAAGCTCCTCCTTTTTTTTACCTTCAAAGCTCCTTTTTACTATGGTATTGTCACTCTGCCGAACCGAATAAGATTCCCCATCAACCATGGCATTGTATCCTTCTGCTCCCTTCGGATAATATAGGTAATACTTCCATATTTTCTCAATAGTTATTTCCTTCTGGGAAAAGAGACAAAAACTGAATAGTGTAAGGATTATAAGGCTAAATCTTGCTATCATATGTTTTTTTTGTGAAGGTAATGAGGAATACCTTTTCAATCAAATTATAAACTGTAAAATACGTTAATGAATTGTTCAAAATGAAATAATAATAAGGAACAAATCAAAGCACTTATTTTTTGTATTTTTGATTCATTGAAACAACTAAATAAATAATAAAACCATGAATAAACTTTTACCTGCGCTTACCCTTTTGCTATCTAATTTTTGTCTGTCGCAATCGACAGATTGCAGTGATCTTTTTATCTCAGAATACGTAGAGGGTTGGTCGAACAATAAAGCTCTTGAAATATATAACCCCACCGATGCGGCCATTGATTTAAGTGCCTACATGGTAATTCGTTACTCAAATGGTTCAACAAGCGCAAGTTCAGGAAATGCCGTTCAATTGACAGGAACTGTTGCTCCTGGTGATGTGCACGTTGGTGTTTTAGAAAAGCTAGATGAGAATGGTGAAGGTCAAGAGGCCCCGATTTGGGATTCACTACAAGTGAAAGCAGACGCATTTTACTGTCCCGAGTACAATACGTCAAATGCATGGTATTTCAATGGAAATGATGCGATCGTATTGGCAAAAGGATCAGTAAATGATATTAATAATGCAATGCTTGTGGATATCTTTGGGAAAATTGGTGAAAATCCAGGTATAGCATGGACAAGCGACTTCCCGTATACAGGTGCAGGTTTGGAAGTTACAAAAGACCATTCTCTAATACGAAAATCCTCAATTTTAAAAGGTGAGATAAATCCTGTTATTTCATTTTTCGACCCATTGTTGGAGTATGATTCTATTCCCCCTGTTATTGAACGTTTAGATGAAAATGGGGATCCTGTTTTGGGTTCTAGTGGAAACCCGATATTGGATGGAAACTGGTCATCATTGGGCTCACATGATTGTGAGTGCACTGCAGGAAACATTAATAATCTAATCGCTGAGAATATTGAGATTTTCCCGAATCCATCAAACGGAGTATTTCATATTCAAAACATTTCTAATGTACTATCGATACAAGTAAATGACATTTTTGGAAAAAGTATTCTAAAACGAAAGAATACACAAAATAACATGACCATTCAGCTCAACGAGAAAAATGGAGTTTATTTCATTCAATTCGCATATCATAATGGCGAAAAAGTAATTCGCAAGGTTATCATAAAATAGACCGAACAACATAACGAATGATGAAAAACTTTTTGCTACTCATAAGCCTGTGTCTCATTCAAAATATAATTGCACAGGAGTCGCAATTAAAGGGTAATGTAACTGAGTCCCTAACTAGAGGTATTGTTGTTGGTGCAAAAATCAAGCTTCAAAAAGAAAATGATAAGCCAATATTGATGCGCTCAAATCTTGATGGACAATATACCTTCAATAATCTGGAACCAGGTAAATATATAGCAGTTGTCACAATGCTGTCTTTTGATACACTTAACGTTGAATTAGACATCAAATCAGGATTCAACAAATATGATTTCATTATGGGTGGGGGGCAAGAACTTGAAGAAGTTCAAGTTATTGGTAATCTTGCCGTTGACCGAAAAACTCCTGTTGCAGTAACACGAATCTCAACCAAACAAATTGCTGAAGAACTAGGTTCTCAGGATTTACCGATGATCTTAAATTCGACACCTGGAGTTCATGCAACGCAGCAAGGCGGAGGAGATGGGGACGCCCGAATTACCATTCGAGGTTTTGACCAAAGAAATGTGGGCGTAATGATTGACGGAGTTCCTGTCAATGATATGGAGAATGGGGCAGTCTATTGGTCCAATTGGTTTGGTCTTGATGCCATTACTGGACAAATACAAGTACAACGTGGATTGGGTGCGACAAAGTTAGCCATGCCCTCCGTTGGGGGAACAATGAATATTTTAACGCAAGCCACAGGAGGTAAACGGATGATTCGCGTTGCACAAGAATATGGGACAGGAGATTTTTCGAGAACCTCTCTTGCCTACAAGTCTGGAACCTTAAAAAATGGATGGGGTGTTCTATTTTCAGGATCATACAAACAAGGGAATGGTTGGGTAGATGGAGCCAATACCCAAGGAGCATTCTATTATTTAAAAATCCAAAAAAAAATCAAGAACCATATTGTTTCATTGAGTGGTTTCGGCGCACCACAGCAACACGGACAACGGTCTTATTCTCAGCCCATTGAGTACTGGGATTCAGATTATGCCCGAAGCTTGGGAATTGCTGATTCTTTAATTGATACTGAACGTGACCGAGGTATTCAATTCAATCAGCATTGGGGATACAGAGACGGCGAGGTCTTCAACGAGCGACGCAATTATTATCACAAACCTCAAATTACCTTGAAAGATTTTTGGAAAATCAATGATAAATTATCTTGGTCGAACATTGCCTACACTTCCATTGGTCGTGGCGGCGGTCAGCGATACTTTAATTCAGCTTCAACCATTGTGAGAGATTCGGATGGACTCGTGGATTGGGACACCATCATATACAACAATCAATACAAAACGCTCTTTGGTCAAGTTTATTCGACTGCCGATGCTGCATATCACCCTACGCTACTCAAATCCTCTCAAATCCTTTCGGCTTCTGTGAATAATCATTTTTGGGTTGGTGGCTTATCTCAATTTGATTACAAACCAAATGAGTTTTGGAATATTGCAGGTGGTTTGGATTACAGATACTACAAAGGTGAGCACTACACAGAGGTCATCGACCTGCTCGGAGGAGATTATTTCATCAACGAATCTGATTTAAATGCCTCAACGACAATGAAAGTTGAGGGTGATAAAATTGCGCGAGAAGATCGGCCTTATCAAAATCATAGAGATGGCCTCGTTCAATGGGCTGGAGCCTTTGGTCAAGCAGAGTACTCAAAGGGGAAATGGACTGCCTTTGTGAATGCTTCAACTGTAATGAATTTTTACAAAGGAATAGATTACTTCCGTAAAAAGCAGCTTATTATGGGAGATACCCTCATTGAAATAGGCTATGCTGATACTGTAAACTACGAGGGTCAAATCTACACGCGTAATTCAGAAGGTTTAAAACACAATGAGACGGATTGGATCTCGAGAACAGGATTTACATTTAAAACTGGCGCCAACTTTAACGTAACAGAATCTTCAAACGTATTTCTCAATTTAGGTTATCTAAATAGAACTCCTCAATACAGCAACGTAGTGGATAATAACACCAATACCTTTTTTGATAATTTAGTTAATGAAAAAATCTTGGCCATTGAGATGGGGTATGGCTACAGATCCAAACGTTTTAGTCTCAATTCTAATGGGTACATTACACGTTGGGAAAATAGACCTCTTCCCTATGGATTAGCTGTTCCCGATCCTTTGGATCCCTCTGAATTTATTCGAGTAAATGTCCCAGGGATGGACGCAATTCATATGGGTATTGAAACTGATTTCGCCGTCATTTTACACAAAAAAATAAGCCTAGAAGGAATGGTAAGCATTGGCGACTGGAGATGGGACTCCAAAGAGGATATTGTCATCTACTCAGATACCATTTCTTTCGATGCTCGTGGCGTTCACGTTGGAGATGCCGCACAATCTACCTATGCCGCCAGCCTAAGATATGCTTTTGTGAAAAATGGCTATTTGAAGCTCAAGTACACCTTTTTTGATAGATATTACAGTGATTTCAACCCAAATTCGCTTTCGGGTGCGACAAGTGGGAAGGATTCTTGGCGAATCCCTTCTTATGGACTATTGAGCATTCATGCTGGTTACACCATTCGCTTTCAAGAAAGTCAGCTGAGATTTAAAGCAAATATCTTCAACGCATTAAACAGTCTGTATATTTCTGATGCGAGAAATAATTATCATTTAGATGGTTCCTCTGATTTTGATGCAAATTCTGCAACAGTATTTATTGGTCAAGGACTGCGCTTTAATGTGTCCGTTGGCTTTCAATTTTAAACAATTATGAAAAAAACTTTGACATTACTTCTTCTCTCATTTAGCCCATTTTGTTTCAGTCAAACGATCGCCGAGGCAAGAAACCAAAGTATCGGTCAAACCGTTACGATTAACGGTGTTGCTACGAATGGTGGTGAGCTAGGGCCTATAAGATATATTCAGGACGCCACGGCTGCACTTCCCGCATACGGGAATAACCTTTCAAGCATTCAAAGGGGAGACTCTGTGTCTGTTACGGGAGTGATGTTTGAATTCAGTGGACTTCTTGAGCTTTCTCCCACTACCAGCTATACAATTCTTGGACAGGGAACGATGCCAGAACCGCTTTTAATTCCTATTACGAGTGCCAACGAAGATCTTGAAGCACAATTGGTACGTTTTGACAATGTAAGCTTTGTTCAATCAGGTTTTTTTAGTAATGGAAGCAGTACCGTACAAATTACGGATGGGACAAATACACTAGACGTTCGGGTCAATGGATCCACCAATATAGACGGATCTGAAATCCCGAATGGCCCCATTTCAATTGTCGGATTGGTTGGTCAATTCAATGCCAATTATCAATTGATTCCGCGTGATTTGGATGACATATTTCCTTATGTTGCGCCTGCAAAAGAAATCAATATTAAACTAAACGGAAACGATGTACTTAATAACGGTACTTACGTTGTTGGTAATGCGAGTACAACAAACCTTACCATTGAAAATACGGGTTCTGAATCATTATCGATTACAGGTGTTAATCTAACCGGAGTGAATGCGGCAGATTTTTCAACGGATCTAAGCCCAACTACAATTGATCCATTATCGTCTCAAAACTATACGCTTAACTTTAGTCCTAGCGGTACAGGATCCATATTTGCCACCATAATTATTGATAATGATGACAGTGATGAAAACCCATATACGATTGACCTTCAAGCGTTTGGAACAGATAATCTTGCAACTGAACCAAGTAATAATGCTGAACTACTAAATTTTAGTAACATTCAGGCGTATACCTTAGTAGGTGAATATGATGCTGGAAACGCGGAATCTCATATCGTATTATGGAAAAATGGTAGCCCAATAACAGAAGAACCCGAAGATGGAATGAGTTATCTGCGCGGAGATTATATTGGAGACGCCAAAGTAGCCTATGTTGGAAGCGGAACGAGTGTAACCCCCAGAGGAGTTATTGCGAATCAAAATTATTACTTTAAGGTATTTGCCTTCAATGGTTCAGGAGGCTTTGAAAACTACCGAACATCGGATCCAGCAGAAGCACAAGTAACTAGCTTAGGTGCCCAGATTGGAGATTATTATAATGGGATTTCGAGTGCATCAAGTACCCTTTTAGCAGACCTGAATGATCTTATAAATCCGCACAACTACATTACGTACTTCCTATATAAAACAACCCTCATGAGTCAATTTGAAGTAAAAGATACGACCAATGGCCAGTCTTACGTGACTTGCTGCTATTCAGGGGAAAATAAAATATTCAATGATCCCTTTGATTGGTCAGATAATGACTTTTCTCGAGAACATACCTATGCACACTCTTGGATGGGTACCTTCCCTTGTAATGACCCTGAACAGGAGGAATATGCTGACCAGCACAATCTTTATCCTGCAAACCTACCCAATGCCAACTCCCCAAGAAGTAACTTACCTCTTGAAGACATCACAGGAGATATCGTTTTTAATTATTTAGAGGGAAGTGTTGGTTACAACGATAACAATCAATTGGTTTACGAGCCGAGAGCCTCCCATAAGGGAAATGCAGCGCGTGCGATTTTTTACATGGCAACTTGTTACACGGGAAACGGCGGAAACAATTGGGCAGTACCTATAAATCAAAATGCCGCTTCCTTGGTAAACTGGCACTTTAATGATCCTCCTGACAACTACGAAATTGCACGTCACGAATATATTTTCAACCTCCAAAACAATAGGAACCCATTCATTGACTCGATTGATTATGCCTGCTACATCGATTTTTCGAATATGAGCTACAAACCAGATGGATGCGGAAACATAGGTATTGAAGATATCCTAAATCACAACTTTTCTGTTTTCCCTATACCGAGCTCTGATAAACTATTTGCACAAATTAATGGTGAAATAATTACGGCTTATGAATTGATTAGTATTGAAGGTAAGACCATCGATTCTAAAAAGAATATAAAACTTTCTGTATTGGAGCTCAATACCTCATCCTACAGTCCGGGTGCTTATCAGTTAAATGTGACGACGCCGAAAGGTATTGTCCAAAAAAGGGTGGCCTTTGAATAAAATCGGCTTGATCTTTTTTGGTGGGATAATCCTCGTAAGTTTTTTAGCATGTGGTCCCCAGTTGAAAGTTACCAGTAAGCCTATAGACATTGCGAAAAATATCGAAGCGGATGGTGATTTATCGAACTTTATCCTCCCCTATTCAGCGGAATTGGATGTCAAAATGAATGTTAAAATTGCCGAATCAAAACATGACTTCATCGTTGCAAGACCTAGTTCCAATCTTATGAACTGGACGGCAGATGCAGTTTTTTATAACCAAACAAGAAACAAAAAACTGAGTGAGCCAACTTTCTGTCTATTGAATTTTGGAGGAATCCGTTCAAGTATCGGAAAGGGCGATATTAAACTAAAAGATTTATATAAAGTAATGCCGTTTGACAATAGCATTGTTTGGGTGAAGCTTCCAATTTCCGCCTTACAGAAAATATCAGTATACCTTAAATCTTCGGGCGGTGAGCCAATTTCAAATGTTCAAATGCAGTCAGGAAAATTAATATTAAATGGGGATCAAGAAACAGATTTCTTTTGGGTAATTACATCAGATTACCTATATCATGGTGGTGACCATATGGACTTCTTTCAAGAATCCATTGAAGTTATAGAAACCAAAACACTCATTCGAGATGCGCTGATCGAGGAAGCTAAATTTCAAAAGGTGCTCGTAAACGATACAACAACGAGAATTCTATGAAAAGAAGACACTTTCTTGAAAAATTCGTACTAAGTTCTGCAGGTATTGTTCTAATGAAACCATCATTCGCGATACAAAACCCTTCCTCAGCCCGTAAAAGTAGACTTGTTATTCTACACACGAATGACACCCACTCTAATATTGATCCATTTCCTGAGAATCACTCAAAGTATCCGGGAATGGGTGGAATTGCCAAAAGATATGCCATTATAAAAAAAATAAAAGCGAAAGAACCCAATGTGCTTCTCTTGGACTCGGGAGATATTTTTCAGGGAACACCCTATTTCAATACCTTTAATGGAGTTCTCGAAATGAAATGTATGAGCAGACTCGGATATGATGCTTCTACAATGGGAAACCATGACTTTGATATCGGAATGGATGGATTTTTAAAAGCAAAGCAACATGCCGACTTTCCATTTTTATGTGCAAACTACGACTTTTCTAATACTATATTGAAGAACGAAACACAAACCTTCAAAATTTTCAAAAAAGGAAGTATAAAAATTGGTGTATTTGGTATTGGTGTTGAACTCAGTGGACTTGTAACGAAGGAAGCTTATGGCGATACTATATACCATGATCCGATTGAGGTGGCAAACCAAACCGCGGCAAAACTTAAAAAAGAAAAGTGTGACCTTGTGATTTGTCTCTCTCATCTGGGGTTTGAATACCGAGATAATGAAAAAGTATCAGATAAAAAGCTTGCCAAAAATTCAAAACATATAGACATCATACTCGGAGGACATACCCATACCTTTTTAGAAAAACCGGTAATTGAAAAAAATAAAGTAAAGCAGAATGTATTGATTAATCAGGTAGGATGGGCAGGTATTCAGCTTGGAAGAATCGATATCGATTTACATACAGTAAAAATTGGTTCAGAAAACCTCATTGTTTTTTAAATTACAGACAAAATTCAATAAAGGTCTTAGAAATCAGATTCAAATGTCTACCAGTATACATTGTATTGCTATCCTTGAAAGAAACCCATCTGATTTACTTATCTTTGCCTCCAAATTTAGATTATGTCCTTAAATAAAGTACGCGTTAGATTTGCTCCCTCTCCAACAGGACCATTGCATATGGGAGGAGTTCGAACGGCCTTGTACAATTATCTTTTCGCAAAAAAGCACAAAGGCACCTTTATTCTTAGAATTGAAGATACCGATCAAACTAGATTTGTAAAGGGTGCACAAGATTATATTTTGGATTCTTTCAAATGGTGCGGGATAACTCCAGATGAAGGCCCTGGTATAGGCGGAGAATATGGACCGTATATCCAATCTGAAAGAAAAGATATATACCAAAAATACGCACAAATTCTTATTGATACAGATAAGGCATATTACGCATTTGATACCTCAGATGAGCTCGCGAAAATGCGAGACGAAGCAAAAAAAATGGGTATGCCCAATTGGCAATACAACGGGGTAAGTAGAATGAATATGCGTAATTCATTAACATTACCTCAATCAGAAGTTGATACATTAATTGCAAACAATACTCCTTATGTCATAAGAATGAAAATGCCGCGAAATGAAGATGTGCGTTTCGAGGATGAAATCAGAGGATGGGTTGTTGTCAATACGAATAATCTCGACGATAAAGTGCTTTTTAAAAGCGATGGGATGCCAACTTATCACTTGGCGAATATTGTGGATGATCATGCAATGGAAATTAGTCACGTGATTCGAGGGGAGGAATGGCTTCCGTCTGCACCATTGCACGTTTTACTGTATGACGCACTGAATTGGAAACGCCCGAAGTTTGCCCACCTACCCCTTTTATTACGTCCAGATGGAAATGGAAAGCTATCTAAAAGAGATGGAGACAGATTAGGTTTTCCAGTATTTCCATTGGATTGGACAACAATCGAAGGGGAATTGTATTCAGGTTATAGAGAGAAAGGTTACTTCCCAGAAGCATTTATCAATATGCTTGCCTTTCTAGGATGGAATCCTGGAACACAACAAGAAATATTTAGTCTTGAGGATTTATCAAATGCTTTTAGCCTAGCACGTGTTTCGAAAGGTGGAGCAAAATTTGATCCTGAAAAAACCAAATGGTTTCAGCAGCAATATATTAGATCCACTCATGATGAAGATTTAGCCAATATGCTTGAGAAGCATTTCCCCAAGGGGTTAAGTAACTCCGAAAAAGTGACGGTTTGTTCGCTAATGAAAGAAAGGGCAACTTTCATAGAAGACATTATAAAGGATGGTGCCTACTTATTCGACAGACCGAAAGCCTACGACGAGAAAGTACTTGCAAAAAAATGGAAATCGCATACTGCAGGACTCATAAAAGATTGGGTAAAAATCATTGAAGACCTAACCGACTTTACAGCCACAAACCTAGAATCAAAATTCAAAGCTTTCCTCGAAGAAAAGGAATTAGGATTCGGTGCAGTTTTATTGCCTTTTAGATTGTTGGTCACCGGAGTTGGTGCAGGTCCGGGAATGTTTGACATTTCTGAGTTTTTAGGAAAGGACGAGGTCCTTGAAAGGATAGAATCTGGCCTACTTCACATTGAAGAAATAAAGAATGAAGCATAGTATTAGTGTTGAAGATATAAAACTATATGCCCATCACGGCTGTCTTAAAGAGGAAGAAAAAATTGGTGGTCATTACAGTGTTGATGTATTTATAGAAACCGATTTCACAGAAGCTGCTACAAAAGATGAGCTCAATAATACGGTTGATTACGTCCAGGTAAATCGCATCGTTAAAGATGAAATGGCCATACGATCCAAGTTAATAGAGTCCGTAGGCCAAAGAATTATTGAGCGACTAAAAGAAGCATTTGGTAAATCAGAGTTCAAGGTGGTCATTAAAAAACTTAATCCTCCAATTAACGGAGATGTCGCACTTGTTTCAATAAGCATTGACTCAAGGAATTAAGTCCTAATCTTAGACCTTCTTACTTTGTAAATAGTTCAATCCTGCTTCCAATCCAGCGCGGTAATCGAGCTCAATATTTTTAACAGACGTAGTAAATATTTGAGTATTTAGTGGAGATTGAGGTGCAATCTGTTCAACAGTAATATGCCGAGGCAGACCATCAATATAGTCTATCGATTCTTTTATATTTAATTGGAAGCGTTCAACGTCTGCAATAATCTTCTCACTTGCACGTAAAAACTTCGATACCAAATATTCTGGTCGAAACATACCTGGCTTGAAATCAAAATGTGTAGTGCGGATAACAACAATATCCGATGCGCCATTTTCAACCGCCCAACGAATGGGAATGGGATCTGAAATCCCTCCATCTGAGTAGTGCTTTCCGTTTACTTTGTGCTTTCCCTTGGTTAACATTGGTACTGTACTTGCAGCAATGGTCATGTCAATCCAATTCTCTCGTGTTGGTTCCAGGTAATGGGTCGAACCGTCTTGGCTATCGGTAAGCACGATAAAATAGTCTTTATCCTCCAGTTCATTACAAGCTGTATCAAAATCAAAGGGAAACTCCGTTTCTGCAATATCATAAAAGAAATCTAAATTCATTAATCCGTCGCTAAATGCCTTACCGTATTGAATGAATCGTTCGTCTTGACACAAGGCGCGCATACACTGGTAGAAATAACCATACTTTTTACTTAAAAAATAAGAAATTGCAATGCTCCCTCCCGATACACCTATATAGGATTGAAATGGATCAAATGAAGCAGACCTGAATGCATCTAAAACCCCTCCCGTAAAAGAAGTTTTGAAGCCTCCACCTTCAAGAATCAATACTTTTTTACCCGTAAAAACTCCATTTTCATTCATACTCATCTGTTATTTGACATATGAATCTTATCGATTAAATAGGCTTTTAACTTTGTGAAAGCGCGTGCACGGTGACTAAACTTATTCTTTTCTTCCAAGCGCATCTGCGCAAAGGTTAAGTTAGAACCATCAGGAATAAAGATTGGGTCATAACCAAAACCGTAATTACCAATTCCTTCGCTAATGATTTCGCCATTTACAATCCCTTCAAACTGAATCGACTCATTTTCATCTCTGTAGGTAATAACCGTCCGAAAACGAGCTTTTTTATTTGAATATTCATCAAGGTTTTTCAGTAAGAGTGCCATATTTCGTTCTGCATTAAAATCCGGACCACTATATCTTGCCGAAAATACACCAGGAGCACCATCTAAGGCCTCCACCTCAAGTCCGGTATCATCAGCAAAACATGGACGCTTAAATTCTGTAAATACCACATCGGCTTTCAGCTTAGAATTTCCCTCTAGCGTCGTTTCTGTTTCTTCAATCTCTTGGCTAAATGATAAGTCCTTCAAACTCTGAATTTGAATGAGGTCACCCATTAACTCTTGAAGCTCAATTGCCTTATTATTGTTGGCTGTTGCAAAAATTAATTTCATTT
>CAJWAO010000010.1 GCA_913020765.1 uncultured Flavobacteriales bacterium
CTGGGGCTCGAACCCAGGACCCACGCCTTAAAAGGGCGTTGCTCTACCAACTGAGCTAGGAGATCGGTTTTGAGGGTGCAAATATAAATGGAATATTCAGTAAATCAAACTATAAAAGAAGTAAATTTAAC
This sequence comes from uncultured Flavobacteriales bacterium, assembly GCA_913020765.1. Lineage (GTDB taxonomy): Bacteria > Bacteroidota > Bacteroidia > Flavobacteriales_D > Crocinitomicaceae > UBA952. The sequence goes on from CAJWAO010000010.1 coordinate 132, forward strand.
ACTGCATATTTCTTTTTATTCAAATCACCCATGAATGATATGACTATAAACCCAAAAGCCCATGTAATTGTTCTTGTAGGTCTTAGTGGGTCTGGTAAATCAACCATTGGTGCTGCACTTTCTAAGCAGCTGAATTTTAGCTTTATAGATATAGATGAACGCATCGAGAAAAGTGAGGGATTGTCCATCAACGAGATTTTTGCACAGCAGGGTGAGGGTAGGTTCAGAGAATTGGAAAGGAATACTGTTTTAGAATTGGATTTATCGCGTCCAAGTGTGTTGGCATTAGGAGGTGGTGCTTGGATGCAAGATGAGATTCGGGACTTCCTCGCGCCAATCGCTTCAATCATTTATTTAGAGGCGAATGTAGCATCTATCCTTGAACGGCTAAAAGACAACAAGGCAAGGCCCTTACTGGACAATCTAGGCAGGCGAAAAGAAGTTTTGGAGCAACAGCTTGAAACACGCAAAGGGGTTTACGCAGAAGCCGATATTACCGTAAATGCCAATGCTGCGGTTCCGGAGGTAACCCAAGAAATCATTCAGAAGCTAAAGCTGTCTTAGTATAGGTCTTTTCTGAACCCTACATTGAATATGAAGTAGAGTGGGGAATAGAGGTTCGTATTGTTGGCGGTCTCATTGTTGCCAACCCCTGCAATCGCATATTGCGCGCTAATGTCAAAGTAAACCGTTCCTGTGCCTGGGAACGTATATTTTAAACCTCCTTGTAGTCCGAGTGCGAATGAAATAATTCGACCTTCGGTTTCTTCATTTCCACCAGTTTGGTATTGGCCTTCCCATTCGTACATACCCGTAATGTCTGTTTTTTCATAATCGCGCTTGACGGTATTGAACGCCAACATGAAGTTGCTTCCTCCATAGCCTGAAAAACCAGAGTCATAGTCATTTCCAATGTAGTACCGTGTGCCTCCCTCGAGGGTCGTGTAGTTAAAGGATGAAAAATAGTTGACCTGTAGCTGGTAAGGAACTGTTGTAAAGTCTTGTGCCGTCACAAGGGCAGTGCTTGCCTGGTCTTCATTTTGTGCGAAGTATTGACCCACTCTTCCATAAAGGGTAACATCGTTGTTGCGGGGTAGCTCAAGGCCACCGTGAATTCCAAAGAAAGATTTTTCCGATTGGAAGCCACGTAAAAAACCGGTTCCCGCACTGATACTGACCTGTGCGTTGATCGCATGGACCATACAAAAGGTGAAACAAAGAAGAAGAATATTTTTCATCGGTATTAAAGTATTAATTTCTTGTACACTGGGCAAGTCGGCTCATGCGCACCTTCGATACAGCCTATACCCATCAGGAACTCTTTAACAATTTCCTTGCCAACAAATTTAAAACTCTTTTTGAAGACTTTTATCCATTCCTCCAAAGTAATTTCACCTTTTTCTTCAATCCATTCAAAAAATGAATGGTGTTGCTCTTGTATGTTCAGCACCTGTTGTGCATTATAAATGATTGCCTCGATTTTACCCCGATGTCTTATAATTCCTGTGTCCTTCATGAGGACTTTAATTTTTGTCTCGTCAAAGTCGGCAATTTGTTGAATGTTAAAATTTGCGTACGCACTTCGAATGCTTTCTGATTTTTTTAAGATGGTAGACCAAGAAAGTCCTGCTTGATTGATCTCTAGAATCAACCTACCAAAAAGCTCTTGGTCATCCTTGCATTTTTGTCCATAGACGGTATCGTGATAGATGCGGTGCATGTCATTTTTGGGTAGGTCATTACAATAGTCGCAGTAGCTCATTTGGTACCTAGCTTAAAATCCAGTTTCTGATAAATGGCCCCTCATTGAATAGGAGATCCAATATGGATAGGTGAGGTATGAATCCATTTTCTTCTGAAAAGACCTGAAAATAAGGGGGTGTTTCTTGAGCGTCGAATGTTTCGTTGCGAAGGTCCATTATTCCGTCAGTATTGTATCGGTCGGTCTCCTGCCGATCAAAAGGTCGGTCAACAACCTCGTGAATAAATTCTAGAATTTCGAAATTAAGGTCAATTAAGTGATTGTGCTTGGTATGAATTAGCTGGTGGATTTCCTTGTCATATTGCTCAAAGTATGGGGCCGCAGCATAGGCCGTTCGAATACTGCGCCAATGCTCTTTTTGCCACGCTGCTGAACCATCCAATAAAATGTCTTTGGTCATGGTTTTTGAACCCTGGGGTTTCTTGAGCGGTATACTGAGCCTAAGCTTTCCCATACTCGTCGAAATGTCACAACGATTTCTGTAAGTTTGTTTTGGAAAGCTTTCATGGACCTCAATACATCGGTCTTGATGTGAGAAATAGGTCTTTAGGTATCCTATGCTCGGAAAATAAGCAATTGGAAATACCGCCGTCATTCAATCCATTTAAATATTCGTTCCCAACGGATGCCGCCAAAGCTCTCGATGTAGGCGCTTTTGGAGAGCCAAACCAAGGATGCTCGACCGACGACGTGGTCTTCAGGAACAAATCCCCAAACCCTAGAATCTGCCGAATTGTAGCGGTTGTCTCCCATCAGCCAATAGTAGTTCATAGCGAAGGTGTAGGAATCGGTCTTTTGCCCATCGATGTATATGCCATCTTCTTTTTCTTCAAGTTGATGCCTTTCGTAGGCGCGAATAATTCTTCTGTACCACGCGATATTATCTGCATTTATGGCAACGGTCGTTCCTTTTTTGGGCACAACAAATCGTGTGAAATTTGTGGGTGTGTTGTTGATATAGAAGTCTTTCGGGAAATAATTCATGTTGTCAATAAGGTCTTGACCAGAGGGAACATATTTTGGGTCGTCCGAATATTGTGGCTCTAATACGAGTTCAAGCTGGATATTGAAGTCTTTCTCTATTTCTTTCTTTTGTTGTGCTGTTAATGTCAGTACGTAGTTGTTTGGATTGCGAAAATCAGCATCTCTAAAGTCCATCCTAGATTGATTGGGTGCATTTTCAAGTCCATACTCCTCAAACATCTCTGATGCTCCCGGAAATTCAACAAGCTTCTTGCTAATTTGGTATTCTAGCGCTTGATTTTCTGCAACATGTGCTGGTTTTCCATCTACATAGAGTACTGCATCGATGATCTCAAGGGTGTCTCCTGGAATCCCAACACAGCGCTTGATGTAGTTTTCTCTTTTGTCTACAGGTCTGTAGATCAGCCCGCCATGTTTGGGAGGTAAGCTTTCATTGGCACCCATATATTCGGGAAAGTTTCCGTTGGCAAGCCGCTCTCTGGCTATTTTTCTCCATGGCGAGGCGTTCTTGATGTAAGTTTGGCAGAAATTCTCATAAGCAACAGCAAAGGCACTGTCAGTCAAGGTATTTTTCGCTTGTTGCAGCTTTGCTGCCTTTGCTTTCTGGTATTGATAAAATGCCTCTTGATTCAGGATGCCATGATAATCATGTCCCATTAAACCATTGGGCATTCTTGGATCATATACCGCCGTGTCACCTGAGGGGTAATTAAAGACTACAACCTCATTTCGTTGCACCGATCCGAATCCTGGCAATCTTGTGTACTCACCTTTTTCTAGTCCCGTATAGGACTTCATGTTTACCCAGGGTACGGTATTGTGTACAAGTGGATAGGAGAGGGGTGTTACCGGGACCTTCGAGCCGTAGGCAAGCTTATTTACAAATAGAAAATCTCCGACAAGTAGTGTTTTTTCCATAGATCCTGTAGGAATCTGAAATGGCTCAAAGACGTATGTTCTGATAATGCTTGCTGCAACGAGTGCAAAAAGAATGGAGTCTCCCCATTCTTTAACCCTAGATTTTGTTCCCGGCTTGTCGCGGGTAACCATATCGATACTGATGGCTACAATATGACCAATAACAGGCAGTGCCAAAAACAGTGCAACGTGGTCTCCCCATTTTCTAGTTTCTCGTTCAGCAGAATTTGACCAATTTGTTTCTGCACCAAAAAAGCTGTCTTCTCTCGTACATTGCTGCATGAGGTAGTAAGGAAAAAAGATGCCCTGAAGTGTATCTGTAAAGGAATAGTAACCAAACCTTCTCACGTAGGATAGGTTTGCCGTAGCCCACATGACCAAATGGATTCCTGGAAATGCCAATAGTAAGGCCCAGAATGGTTTTTTACAGGTAAGCTTAAATACGACGAAATAGTTGTAGCCCGGAACAAGTGCTTCCCATGACGCACGTCCTGCAGTAGGAAAGGATTTCCACCACATCGATAGGTAGGGATGAACAAGTAGAAAGATGTAAAAATATAGTATGCTCATATTATGTTAGATTAAGTACATCACTCATCGTGAATAGGCCTTTTTTGTCGAGAATCCATTCCGCAGCAATTACTGCACCCAGTGCAAACCCTTTTCTATTGTTTGCTTTATGTATTAAGCTTAGCTCATCGATATCTGAGGTAAAGGAGACCTCATGGGTGCCTGGTACATTTTCGATACGCTTAGAAATAATGGGTAATTTATCTAAATCAATTTTAGAAGTATAGTCATTTAACTCCCATGATTTTAGAGTTTTAAGTTCATTTATAACATGTTCGGCTGTGGTAATTGCAGTTCCACTAGGTTGATCGAGTTTCTCTGTATGGTGTGTTTCTGTAATTGTAGGTTGATAGTCATGTCCATTCATTAATTTGCTCAGCTTTTTAGTCATTTCAAAGAACAAATGAACACCAAGGCTAAAATTAGATGCATACAGAATACTTCCGTCGTGTTCTGCCCTTGCTTTTTCTATACGTGGTAAAGAAGCTGCCCATCCGGTTGTGCCAACAACAACAGGAAGCTTTAGTTTTAGACAATGCTCCATGTGCGGCACGGCAAGCTTTGGGGCCGTAAATTCAATGCCCACATCAGCATCAATCTCTTGTGCTTCTTGAAAAGGTACATCCTCTGAAAATACATGCGCTATCGTGTGGTTTCTCTCAAGGGCGACTTTTTCAATCTCCTTGCCCATTTTGCCGTATCCAATGATTGCTATTTTCACGTCTGCTAAGGTATGATTATTTGAGGATTTGTATTTATTTGAAATTCAAACTTATGTTAATTCCAGGCGTTGTATTCCCTAGAATAGTTGGGTGTACCTTGAAAGATAGATCCTCGCTCACATCAAAATTAATAAAATGGGATGCCACACCAGCCTCTAAAATTTGAAACAGATAGACTGCTCCTACAGCCAAAATAGAAAGGTCTCTCTGGTCAACATATTGCTGATATAAGAACAGTACTCCTTGGTCGTCATAAGCCTCCCATTCTGGACTTCCTGTTTCGTTATTGATTCGATTTGTGTATTCTGTCTTTAAGTTCTTTTGAATGCTTTGATTCTGAGCAAGCATATATATAGTGGCACCTAATCCTCCATAAATCAGTGGAACTTTCCAAATTGCATGAGGGAAACCTTTTTTCTTTTTGATGCTATTGTAAACTTGCCCAGCTCCCGGAATAATGGCAGAATATAGTACTGATTTATTAAAGGGATGGGTTTGGTTGGTATCTATGGCAGTTCCTTGGCTGAAAGCAGTGCTAAGTGCAAACAATGTACCGCACAAAAACATCAAGGTTTTCATTTGTTCAGCAGTAATTTAACCAGACGTTGGAGCTCATCCTCGCTTTCAAAGTTGAGGTGAATCTTACCCGCTCCATTTTTGTTTTGGTAAATTTTAATTGGGGTGCTGTAGTAGGAGGTAAGAGCGGCCTTTGTTTCAGCAGAAATAGGCACCTGTTTGGTACTCGATCTTGTTGCTGGTTTTCGTTCTTTCACTTTTTCTTCGATCGCCCGCACAGAAAGCTTATGCTCAAGGATGTCTTTGTATTGAAGCAGTTGCTCTTCCTCAGAGCTCAGGGCCAATAAAGCCCTTGCATGCCCCATTGTGATGAGACGGTCCCTCAATCCTGCTTGTATCTCTGAAGGCAGCTTTAAAAGACGAATGTAATTCGCAATATTGGACCGTGATTTTGATATTTTTTCGCTCAGCTCCTCCTGTGTTAGTTCGCATTCGGACAATAGACGTTCATAAGAAAGGGCGATTTCAATGGCGTTAAGGTCTTCTCGCTGTATATTTTCTACCAACGCGTACTCCAACATATTTTGGTCATTGGCAATTCGGATGTAGGCAGGAACTGTTTTGAGTCCTGCAAGCTGGGATGCCCGATACCTTCTTTCACCAGAAATCAGCTGATATTTGTCATGCCCCATTTTACGAACTGTAAGCGGTTGAATGATCCCATGCGCAAGAATGGAGTCTCTTAGGTCAAACAAAGCCTCTTTTTCAAAATTCGTTCTTGGATTGAATGGATTTGTTTCAATGGCACCAATGGTAATTTCAGAAACTGAACCTGCTGGCGCTGTGTTTACAGAGGTTACATCCGTATCTGAATTTTGCAGGATAGCACTAAGCCCTCTTCCTAAAGCCGGTTTTTTATCTGAATTAGAGTTCATTGTCTATTTCAATAAATTTATCGCCATTTTCAATTTTTGTTAGGTCATTCTTTTGAAGGATTTCTCGCGCAAAGTTTAGATAGTTTATGGAGCCTTTACAAGATGCATCGTGCATAATAATGGTCGCGCCGTGGCTTGATGCTTCGCTCAAGGTTGTGTTTCTGTGAATGACAGTGTCAAAAACCAATTCCTGGAAGTGTGTTTTTAATTCATCCACCACCTGATTTGCCAATCTTAAACGTGTATCGTACATGGTTAAAAGCATGCCTTCAATCTCAAGGGTTTCATTAAGGCGTCCTTGAACAATTTTTATGGTATTGAGCAGCTTACTTAGTCCTTCTAGTGCGAAGTATTCACATTGGACAGGAATCAATACAGAATGAGAGGCAGCAAGTGAGTTGACAGTAATCAGACCAAGTGAAGGGGAGCAGTCAATTAAAATAAAGTCATAGTCATCTTTTACTTTATCTAGGGCCTCCTTGAGCAAATACTCTCGGTTCGGAAGGTGAATCATTTCCAGCTCTGCGCCGACTAGGTCGATGTGTGCTGGAAGAATATCTAAATTTGGACTTTCTGTTTTGACAATTACCTCTTTAGGGTGATACCCTTTGACAAGGCAGTCATAAATGTTTTTGACAGCAGAAGGATTGAATCCAGTTCCGGAAGTTGCATTCGCTTGAGGGTCTGCATCTACAATTAGCGTTTTGTATTCTAGGACACCAAGGCATCCTCCTAGGTTAATTGTTGTCGTGGTTTTACCAACGCCTCCCTTTTGATTTGCAACTGCAATGATTTTGGCCATCCTTACGTGTATTTGTTTATTGTAAATTTAAGAGAAGTTGTGCTTGGGTTTTGACCGTAGAGAAGGAACTTTTCAACGAAATGGCAGTTAATTTTGTTTATATCTAAACGCTTTTAATTTTGCACCTATCTTTGTGTATAAAAAATATTCTCTTTTTTAGACTTGTGTATTCTTGTAAACGAGATTTTTTTTGTAATATTGCACCCCGAAATAATGGGAATTCAATACAAAAACGATGAATATTATTAACGAAATACAGAAAGAAATCACCACCATTAATGAAATGCCGAGCTTTTCATCTGGTGATACAATTGCCGTTTCTTACAAGATACGTGAAGGGAACAAAGAGAGAATTCAGCAGTTTCAAGGGGTTGTGATTCAAAGAAGAGGTTCAGGAGCAACTGAAACATTTACAGTGCGTAAGATGTCTGGAAATGTTGGTGTGGAAAGAATCTTCCCAATTTCATCTCCATTCATCGACAGCATTAAAGTATTGAAAGAAGGATCTGTTCGAAGAGCTAGAATCTTTTACTTTAGAGAAAGAACTGGTAAGTCTGCAAGAATTAGAGAGAAAAGAAGATTTACAAAGGATTAATGCTTTGTCAAGAAATAAAAAACAAGAGGGCCGTGGCCCTCTTTTTTTTGCGTTACATTTTTTTAGTTTATGAGAGATTGCGCCTATCTAATAATAATTTGACACTCCGTTCTGCGGTTGATGCGGCGGTTTTCACTTGATGAGTTGGGTACCTTTGGTCTTTGTTCACCATATCCCTTTGCCTGAAGCCGATCTGCATCGATGTTCTTGCTGATAAGATACTTTTTCACTTCCTGCGCACGTTTCTCTGATAAGATGAGGTTGGATCGATTGTCTCCTACATCATCCGTATGTCCCTCTATTTTGATAAAGTATTTAGGATTTCGATTCAAATAGATTGCAAACAAATCCAATATAGCTTTAGACTCCTCGAAAAGCATGTAGGAGTCTGTTTGAAAGAGCAAATCCTTGAGCTCAAATTTACTGCCACTCTCAACGCTATCAATAATGATGGCTTTTAGCTGAAGCGGTTTTGAATCGTTCAAAGGTTTTAAGGCCTGTAATTCTTCTTCATTTGACGATGAATAAGGAATCCTTTGAATCTCAATTGGCTTCAACAATATACTATCTCTAGGAAACTTCGGGCCAGCTGGCTCATCTACTAATTCTTGTTTTGTTGACTTCTCTGATATAGGCTCCGTTAACTTTACATTTGTGGCCTCGGTGTTTTTTTGCGATTCCTCATGCAATGAATCTGTATCATTTGTCTTTAATTCTGAAGCTTCATTGAATTGAGCTTGATGCGCTGAGGAATCTTGAATTGCAATATTGGGCAATGCAGGTTGCTTATAAGGTATGCTTTGTAGTGGTGTAAGGTTGATTTGAGATACCGCGAAGGTGGCGTTTTCTTTCTCTGCAACAATGGAAATGCTCTTTGCATCATTGACCTTAACCGCGGCTGCATAGCTTCCATCGTCTTGATTAACGTTTATCTCTTGTTTTTTTCCAGTGTCATCGTAATGAATGCTTACATTCGCATCTGCGACAAATTCTCCCTCGCTATTGGCTAAAGAACCTTTTACGATTATGACTTCTTCAGGTCTTGCTTCCTTGTATAGGTTGAATGCATAAATGTTCCAATCTCCGTCTTTAAAGGAAGAGAAATAAGCTACACGCCCACTGGTTGATACAAAAATACCGAGCTCATCTTCTGGGGAATTTATTGGGTATCCAATATTCTGGGGTTTGGTCCAAGCATCCCCATCTCGCCGAATGTAAAATATATCAAGTCCTCCCATTCCACGTCTTTCTTCACTTGTCGACGAAACGAAATATAAGGTTTCCCCATCTTGGTGGAAAAAGGGACTTTTGTCTTTTCCTACCGTATTGATTTCCTCAAAGGGTCTTGCCTTTCCCCAAGTTCCATCTGCTTGTTTTTCAGATATATAGATGTCATTATCTCTAGATCCTTTGCGGATTGAGGTAAAAAATAAAGTTTGTCCATCTGAGGATAAAGAGGGTTGTGCCTCCCAGCCATCCTTGGTATTGATGTTTTCTCCTAAATTGACAAGAGGCGACCACTGGAAATCATTGCCTCCTTCACCTGTCCTTATAAAATTAGTTGCATAAAGGTCACAGTTCAAATAATTTTGTCGGTATATACGCTCTTTTTTACAAGCACAAATAATCATTTCTCGATTATCAACGGATAGGGTTGCAGAGCCATAATTGTTGAAGGAGCCATCGTTAAATGGTGCGTCAAGCGCTTTTCCAACCGTGAAGGTGTTTGAAGAACCCTCCTTTGTCGAAATAGTGAATTCCTCAACGACATTGCTGGCAATGTCACCCAAACGTGTTCGGTCTACTTTTCTTGAATAAAAAAGAAGGTCATTGTCAGGCGAAATCATTGGAAAGTACTCATCTAATTCTGTGCTCACTCTATTGACAATGGCAGGTGAAAAGGGGACAGGGTTGGCCCTCATTTTATCTTCAAATTCCAGCCCTTCAATAATTTTTAGTGCGTTTTTCTTTTCTCTTTGGTAGTTGCCATTTGTTCTTTGCGGATATTTTTGCTCAAATTCTACGAGAGATTTATAACAAAACAGTGCCTCCTTGTCTTTTCTCATGGAAAAGAAAATGTTGCCCAGGTTATAGTAGCTTTTGTGCTTGTAGCTTGCACATTTTTGAATAGAAATTTGATAGTAATAAGCCGCTTTCTTTAATAGCTGTTCTCCTTCTGTTGGGCTATTTTGGGTTCGTAAGCTAATATTTCCTTCCTGCATATACATTTCGGCAAGCTCAAAGTGCACAGCAGCTTGATCCGGATTTTTAGAGAGCAATTTGTTTAAAAGAGCTTGTTTTTTGTCGGAATTATTTTCAAGCTTCGCTTTTTGCAATTGCTTTAAAACTTTTCCTGGAACGACATCACAGTTTTGCGCCACCCCAAATAGGCTGGAAACAAGAAGAAAGAGCGTAAATATTATTTTAAAATACTTCACGTTGAGTGGAGAACGTTTTCGGTAGCTTAATATTTCCTTAAAGTTAAGAATTATAGCCAATTACATTGTGGCTATCGCTTCACATAGTTTATTCGTATCTGATTCAGAAATATCCAAATGCGTTACCATTCGAAGCATCCCTTTTCCAAAGGGCATGATTAAAATTCCATTGTGCTCAAATTTGGATACAAATTCTTGTACCCGACCATGGTCTTTAAGAATGCATACAACAATATTTGTTTCAACGGGTAGTACATCTTCTACCCATTCCATTTTGTGCAACTGTGCTTCAATACGTTTCGCATGATCGTGGTCTTTTTTTAGTCGCTGAATGTTGTGTTCTAACGCATATAATCCGGCTGCAGCGATGTATCCTGCTTGTCTCATTCCTCCACCAAATACCTTTCGGACCCTTCGAGCACGTTCAATAAAATCAATGTCTCCTAATAAAAGGCTACCAACAGGTGCACCTAGACCTTTTGAAAGGCACACTGAAATTGAATCAAATTGACTGCCGTATTCCTGCATGTCAATATTGTTTTCTACGAGTGCATTGCATACTCTTGCACCATCCAGATGTAAGGGCAAGCCTTTAGAATTGCAGAATGTGCGAATATTTTTTATTTCATCAAAATCATAAATTGCTCCACCGCCTCGATTAGAGGTATCTTCAATAGATACTAGTTGTGTGAGTGGGTAGTGCACATCATTAGGCGGGTTCATCCAAGGTTCAAGCTCAGCAACATGTATCCTACCTCTTGAACCACCAACTGTTCTTGTGGAAGCCCCCGAGTTTTTTGCAATGCCTCCTCCTTCGTATTTAAATACATGGCTCTCGTAATGACAAATTACCTCCCCTCCGGGCTGAACATGGAGGTTGATGGCAATCTGGTTGGTTTGCGTTCCTGAGGCACAAAAAATAGCAGCTTGCTTGCCAAATAATTCTGCGGCATAATCCTGAAGCTTATTTACGGTAGGGTCTTCACCAAATACATCATCACCGACAGGTGCAGACATCATTGCATCAAGCATACCCTTGCTAGGTTTTGTGACAGTATCACTCCTTAAATCAATCATTCTATTTATTTTCGATAAAAATACGATTTATGGAAGGAATATTCTTTTTCTTGCTGATCAGTGTGGTCTCTTTTTCAGCCTCAATATTGACTTTTTTTTCAGGCTTTGGGTTAGGGACACTTCTTTTGCCCGTGTTTAGTCTTTTCATGCCTGTAGAATTGGCGGTTCTGGCAACCGCTATTGTACATATCCTGAACAACGCCTTAAAATTTGTACTCATCCGAAATTTTATTGACAAAGCAGTTTTGCTTTCATTTGGAATAAGCGCTGTAATTGGAGCCTTTTTTGGAGCAATGATACAAAAGAAGATTGGTGGAAGTCATATTCTTTATGAGCTTGAACTTTTAGATACAACAAATAGGGTAGAGCTACTATCTTTTGTCATCGGTATACTCATGCTCGTTTTTGCGGTATTGGATTTAATTCCGATTCTTAAAAAGATTTCCTTTGGAAAAGGTCAGTTTACAATTGGTGGCTTTTTAAGCGGTTTTTTCGGTGGTTTATCGGGACATCAAGGGGCTTTACGAGCAGCTTTTTTGGCCAAGTCAAATCTAAAGGCTGAGGTTTTTATTTCAACATCTGTATGTCTTTCATTGCTGATTGATGCCACTCGAATTCCAGTATATCTAAGCTCAAATATTCAATTTCAGGACCATTGGTTGATGATTGCTCCTGCATGCATTTTTGCCTTTTTGGGTTCTTATTTTGGAAAAAAACTCTTCACGAAGAAAAAGGTGCAAAATATTCGTGTTTTTGTCGCCGTATTTTTGTTTTTGATGGGAAGCGCAATGGTTGTGGGCTTGGTTTAATTCATGAGACTATTGTCTTTGCCCTTGGCCTTTTTCTTTTTCTTTTTCATCTCCTTTGTTTCTCGCGCTTTGATGACTTGTTTTACGCCGTAGTCGTCAAAAGCATATTCCTCTTCAAGGATGTTTTTTTTTGAGTATACCCTTACGTGTTTTTCACGTCCATCTGGATAGTACTCTTTATGAATACCCATGGGTTTTCCTTTTTTGTAGTATTGCTCACTGATCAGTAGGTCCATATTATTGAACGTTTTGAAGGCGCCTTCTTTTTCACCCTTATTCCATTCTTCTGAGCGTGCTATTTTTTGGTTGTCAAAGAAGTAGGTCCACTTGCCATCTTTTTTTCCTTCATAAAAGGATATTTCAAGTTCTTTGTTACCGTTTTTGGCATATCTGATTTGACAGCCATGGAGCAAGCCGTTTTGGTAGTGGCTGATTTTTTTAATTTTAGATTCAGAGAAATATTCTTTTTTAATTCCATGGGGTAAATTATCAGCGAAATCTTGATATTTAATGGTGTCTCCTGCAGCATCAAATTCTATGTAGCGTCCATGAACCTGACCCATGTAATGCTCTATTTCCGATTTAATCCTGAACGTACTATCGTAGTATGTTGTACTTTTCCCGTGTGGATTTCCGAGTAAGAAGCTTTGGCTAGAATAAGGGCAGCCTGAAGGATAATAAGAGGTGTCTACACCATTTCTCCTTCCTTCAATAAATGTCATTTCTTGTTCTAACACTCCGTTTCTGTGACATGTTGCGCAAGAACCATCGAAAGGTACACCAAAGTTTTTACGAGAATAATAACGTTGGGTGATGCTATCGAAGGCTACCTTTTCATAACAATTGGTAACGAATTGGAAGTTACATATTTTCTTCTTTTTGTAGCATGGTGCTTTTTGCGCATCCAAAATTTGTGTAAGGAAGATACAAGATAGAATGAGTCTGAATTTGAATGACATTATCAAATTCATGACTGAAATACGTTTAAACGCCCAAACGAGTCTTTCATTTCGGCTGGAATAGGGATTGATTTTTGAAGCTGGGTGTTAAATGCTACAAGTGTCGATGAGCCTTTTGTGGTAATCTGTCCATCAACTCTGATGGTATAGTGAAAAGTGAAACTCTTCGTTCCAATATTTCCTATTTCCATCTCAATGAAGGCTTTATCATTAAGCTCAATTGGTTTTATAAAACTAAGCTCGGTGTGGGCGAGAATGATGCCTTTTGTTTCCCAGTCCCAATCTTCACCTAAAAGTTCACTAAAATAGTGTACGCGTGTAAATTCGAAATAGCTCAGATAAACCGCATTATTAACATGACCCATCGCGTCGATATCTGCAAAACGTATTTGTATTTGAACGGGCTCAATCATTGTTGTCTAATTTTTCAAAACTAGAATTTTTACTGAGGTATTCAGGAACAATGGTTTTGATAACCTTGACGAGCTGATCATTTTTTTGTTCATCAATTAAATTGATGAGCGCATCAATTTGCATTTCATTTTTGTTTATCACATTGGTTTTTGCAATGAGAATCTTTTTATGATGTGTTGGAATGGTATTTTCCTCATTTGCCAATAGCTCCTCATATAGTTTCTCTCCTGGTCTCAATCCTGTTACCTTAATCTGTATATCCTTATCAATGGTCATGCCACTTAATGAAATCATTTTTTTAGCGAGATCAATTATTTTAACGGAATCCCCCATGTCAAAGACATATATTTCACCGCCATTGCCCATAACACTTGCCTCTAAAACAAGCTGGCATGCTTCAGGAATAGACATGAAGAAGCGTGTGATTCTCGGATCAGTAATGGTGATCGGTCCACCATTCTCAATTTGTCTTTGAAACAAAGGGATAACAGAACCATTGGAGCCGAGCACATTACCAAAACGTGTCGTAATAAATTGTGTTTCGCTTTTCTTGTTGAGCTGCTGGGCATATATTTCCGCCACTCTTTTGGTTGCGCCCATTACATTGGTGGGATTCACTGCCTTGTCTGTTGAAATCAAGATGAATTTTTTCACTTGATATTTATGAGCGGTATCCATTAATATTTTAGAGCCAAGTACATTTGTCTTAACAGCCTCAGATGGATTGAGCTCCATTAATGGAACATGCTTGTATGCCGCAGCATGGAATACAATCTCTGGAGAGAAGCTCTTGATTAGATTTTCGACACGCTTCTCGTGGGTCACATCGCCAATGACAATTTCAAACTTGACCTCAGGTGCTGCATCTAATATTTCCCATTGCAAATCATAAAGACCTGATTCTGCTTGGTCAAAAAGAATAAGAAGATCGGGTTGGAATTTTGCAATTTGTTGGACAAGCCCACTTCCTATGCTACCCGCTGCACCTGTAATCAAAATGATTCTACCTTTCAGGTTCTTGTTAATCTGGTCAATATTTAATTTTATTTCTTCTCTTCCTAAAAGATCCTCTATTTTGGCTTTAACAAACTGTTTAGAGGTGAATTCTCCATTAATCCAGCTCTTTGGTTCAGGAACCTTCTGCACCTTTATTTTAAGGTCAATACATTCGTCAAGTAGCGCCTTCCTTCGCTTGGCTTTGGGGTTTTGAATTGCAATAATTACAGTATCGATATTATTTTTTGCATTGATTTCCTTCAGTTTTTGAGGGCTATATACATTGGTGCCTTCGATTCTTGTCCCCCAAAGCTTTGGGTTGTCGTCAATAAATCCAATGATGTTAATGGCATTCTTTGTATCGTTTTCAACAGTCCGTTTGGTAATTAAGCCTGAAACTCCAGCGCCATAAATCATAATGTTTTCGATAGCTTCTTTGCTTTTCTTGGATTCAAGATAAATGAGCTTAATGATAAAGCGACTCCCCACAGTAAAAGCGAAGCTTGCAAGGAATTCAACAATCAGAACCGAGGTGGGTACAAAATAATGTCCATCTATAAATTGATATCGAAACAATCCGAAACCCGCAAAAATCAATGTACAAGTCGATATGGCGATAAAAATTCTATTCAGATCATGGGTTGAGGTATAACGAACAAGCCCCTTGTGAATCTTAAAGAGGTTGAATACAACAAACTTTACTAGGATAAATATCCATAGGTAATCCTTCAGTAGGAGCCATTCCTCTTTAATAAGCTCTGACTGTGAGTCGAGGTCAAAACGAATGATATAGGCAAAAAGTAGAGCAAAAAGATTGATCAACATGTCTAGATAGACAATAACCCATCGCGGTGTTCTAGATCTGAAACGGAGCATAGTACAAAAATAACAAGTTCTTTAACCTTTCGAGCAAAGGTAGATTACTATTGATGAAAATGGAATGCTAAACCGAAAATACTTAGTTTTAAAATTAAATTTAAGGCTGAAAATAGGTACTGCGATGAAAGAAATTGAACGTAAATTCTTGGTAGATATTGATGTTTGGAGTGCACAAGTAAAAGGCACCTATTCGGATATTTCTCAGGCGTATCTACAAAATTCAAAAGGGCAAACCATAAGGCTGCGTCTGCGCGATAACAAGGCCTACCTCACCATAAAAGGCCCAACCAAAGGTTTAACAAGGAGTGAGTACGAGTATGAAATACCTTTCGAGGAAGCGGAACAAATGATTTTTGATTTTAAACTGAAGGTGCTCAAAAAAAGACGATACCTCATTAATCATTCAACTAAAACATGGGAGGTCGATGTCTTCGAAGATGAGTTAAAAGGGCTCGTTATTGCAGAAATAGAACTTGAATCTGAGCTAGAAAATTTTGAAAAACCAGACTGGATAGGTGAGGAGGTATCTTACGATCCAAGTTATTTTAACGCTAATTTGATAAGTCGTCTTTCGTAGACTCAATGCCGCTGTCTTCATTATCGATCACCAGGTTGCCAAAACGAAATGTAAAGTATTCACCTACATTTTCGATATTTATTTGATCAAGTTTTAGATTGTGTGATGGGTTTAACTGTCTTTTTTCAGTAGCAATAATTTTTTTGAAGTGCTTTTTCAGAACCGTCTCATTGTCCCAAAAATCTTCTTCAATTAAGTATATCGTAGGTTCAGCGTTTTTAAAAGTGAAAATTTCTTCATTCATTTCTTTTGCCGCCGCCTCATAAAAAAATGGTTTCGGGGTAACACTAATAAATCCTCTGTTTAATATTTTAATCATTTTCATCTATTTTGAGCGTCATCTCTTTTTCATCAAAACCATACCATCGTATAGGCTCATCAATTCGTGTCTCGAAAATTTTGCGGTATTTTGTTTGAAACTTTTCTTTTTTGAGGTATTCACTCCAATCCTTGCTATCAAGATTTTGTGCTGATGAAATCCAATCGATTGAATTATCCGTAACAAAAACAAGGTGGTAGGTATCAATCCGAAATAAGCTATCATTTAGCTCAATGCTTTCACAGTAATCACCAAAACAATCAAGCATATTATACCATGCTAATTTCAGATCTGATGAATCTTGAAAATTCCATGATTTGAATTGTATCGTATTGGAGTCAATGAAAATATTAACTTTTTCTGCATTTATATGCTTTGTTCTGTCAATAACTTCATTCTGAACGAGAACCTTAACAGAGTCTATTTTAAGGCCACCAATCTGTTCAAATTGCTCAATGTTGAAATTAATTTTAATGGTGTCCTGCGTTGCTTTTTCGTTTGTTTTAATTTCTCGGTTTTTGGATGGTGAGGCACCGATTTTATTATATGAAAGGACATCTTTAGATTCATCTGTTGCGCATGAAAATAAAATACACAAGAGGGCAGATGTAAAGAAAATTTCTTTCATAGGCTTTAAATATTTAAAGATAACTATATTCGCTTGAAGATTTCTTCACTGAAAAAAAATTAAATTTGTCAAAAAGAGTTATGAAAAAGTTATTCGGTCTATTAGCGCTTGTTTTTGTTCTATTTTCTTGTGCGGTGAAAGTCCCATTTACCAATGAGGTAAGGCAAGAATTTGGTTTAGATTCTGAGGAGAAGATGAGAAAGGTTCAGTTTTTTACTTCCTCGACGATCATTTTGAAACAGGTCTCTCAATCTTCGAGCGAGACAACAACAGATGATTCAGGTGTTTTGGTATCTAGCTCCACGGATAAAAGTGAAACCATAATAATTCCTGCAAATTCGAAATGTATTTTTGAGAGCTTTGGTTCAAATAAAGAAATAAACATAAGGTTTGAGCTTGGTGAAAATAAATATCTTTCTTTCAAATCCAAGTCCAATAGAGCGAGAGACCGATACTATTTTGTTGCGAACTGGAACGCAAGCGGCGGTCCAGAGCTAATGTATGGCAATAAGAAGTGTAAAGTTGATATGATGCGTGGAGCTGCAAGGTCCTCTTACATTCTAGTGTCTAGAAAGCGTCTTCAAAAAAATAAACGAAAAGAAAGAGTAGTTGGAGGAATGAAGGTATAAATCCTTACGTTTTCTCTGTAATCAATACCTAAAAGAAAACATGAAAAGAGCCATCTCTTTTGATTCTCAGGGTTTTTCCAATCCTGAGCTCCTATCCATATATAAAAGTCTTTTGAAGCCTCGAATGATTGAAGAAAAGATGCTTGTTTTGCTACGCCAAGGTAAAATCACCAAGTGGTTTTCGGGTTGGGGGCAAGAGGCTATTTCGGTGGGATCAACCCTTGCCATGAAAGATGAGGAGTACATTCTCCCAATGCATAGAAATCTCGGCGTCTTTACGACAAGAGACATACCTTTAAATCGTCTTTTTTCTCAATTTCAAGGAAAGCAAAATGGTTTTACGAAAGGAAGGGATAGGTCTTTTCATTTCGGAACACAAGCACATCGAATTGTAGGAATGATTTCTCACTTAGGGCCGCAACTTGGCATCGCTGATGGGATTGCGTTGGCAAACCTTTTAAAGCAAGAGGAGCTTGCAACTTTGGTGTTTACCGGCGACGGCGGAGCCTCAGAAGGAGATTTTCATGAATCTTTGAATGTAGCTGCCGTTTGGAATCTACCTGTTATTTTTTGTGTAGAGAACAATAGCTGGGGTTTATCAACACCTTCTGAAGAACAGTTCAAATGTAAGCAGTTTATTGACAAGGGTATTGGATACGGTATGGAGGCGGTTCAAATGGATGGCAACAATATTTTGGAGGTAATCCGAACGGTTAGAAAGATTACGAGTGAGATTAGGAAAAGTCCCAAACCCGTTCTTCTTGAGGCGATGACCTTTCGAATGAGGGGGCATGAAGAATCTTCAGGAACCAAATATTACCCTGAAGGATTGCAAGATGAATGGGCTATCAAAGATCCGCTTTCGAACTATGAAACGTTTCTTAAAGAGGAAGGAGTGCTCACTGACGAAATAGAGTCCGAATATCGAAAAGAGCTAAAGGATGAAATTCAGTCTTCGTTTGATATGGCTCAAAATGAGCCTCTCATTAGTTCGGATGAGGATAAAGAAGAAGCGGATGTATTTGCACCATACACCCAAAATGTGATTGAAGGGAAGGGGCAGCAAACTGAAATACGATTTATTGATGCCATTCAGCAGGCTTTGAATCAATCCATGGAAAGGTATCCGGATTTGATACTGATGGGACAGGACATTGCCGAATATGGTGGTGCATTCAAAGTCACAGAAGGTTTGGTAGACTCATACGGCAAAGGTCGTGTGAGAAACACACCGCTTTGCGAATCGGCAATCATTGGCGCCGGACTTGGATTATCTATCAAAGGTATGAAGGCTATGGTGGAGATGCAGTTCGCAGATTTTGTAACCTGCGGTTTCAATCAAATTATAAATAATCTAGCGAAAATTCATTGGAGGTGGGGCCAAAACGCCGATGTGGTCGTTCGTATGCCTACTGGTGCGGGTACAGCGGCAGGACCCTTTCATTCTCAAAGTAATGAGGCGTGGTTTTTTCATACACCGGGTCTTAAAATCCTTTATCCATCAAATCCTACAGATGCTAAAGGTTTATTGAATGCTGCTATTGAAGATCCAAACCCTGTATTGTTTTTTGAGCACAAGTACCTTTACCGTAGCATAAAAGAGGAGGTTCCCGAAGCTTATTACACTACAGAAATTGGAAAAGCGAACCTTGTTAGTTCGGGCGATGATCTGACCATTGTCACCTATGGATTAGGTGTACATTGGGCCCTCGAAGAAATGAAAAATAGACCTGACATCCAAGCGGAAATCATTGATCTAAGGTCTTTGGTACCTTTGGATACCGAGACCATTTATACTAGTGTAAAGAAAACGGGAAGGGCCATTGTGCTTCACGAGGACTGTATTTCAGGAGGTATTGGTGGGGAATTAACGGCATTAATAACAGAGCATTGTTTTGAATTTCTTGATGCTCCCGTCCTTCGCGTTGGTTCACTAAATTCACCTGTTCCCTTCGCAGCAACGATAGAGGCTATTTTTCTACCTCAGGAACGTTTTACAAAAGCTGTCGATCAGCTTTTGAATTACTAAAGGATGCTCAAACAGCCAAGAAATATTTACTTGACACTTATTGCTCAGCTTACAGTCATATGGGTTTTTATGACGCTATTTCGTGTGGTATTCCTTTTATGGAATCCTTCATTTTTTTCTGACTTTAGTTTTTTGGACTACGCTGTAGGTGCCTGGTTTGATTTGATTACGATCTCGTTCTTTTATCTGCCCTTTATTTTTTTTAGTGTTGTTCCTTTCAATAAACGATTAGAACGACACAGACAAAAGATTAAGGTTCTTTTTTATGTCCCGATTACTTTACTTGTCTTTTTTTTAAATGCTTGGGACATCGCCTTTTTTTCCTTTACAAGAAAACGTGTGAGTTTTCAATATTTTAAATTTTTATTTTCTGAAAACGAAGCGGGAATTTTGGCAGTTGAATTTATCGCCGAATTCTGGTGGCTGATATTGTTCTTTATTTTTTCTTTGGTTTTGATTTTTTATTTGTTCTTGAGTTTCAAAACATATAAATCCAACCTCAATAAGTTTTCCTCATGGTCACTTTGTGTGGTGATTATGTTTTTGTCAGTAATTGTTGGTAGGGGAGGCTTTCAGCTCAAGCCAGTTGATATCATTGAAGTCAGTAAGTATACATCCTTAAAAAATGCACCAGCGGCATTAAATTCGGCATTCACGATGCTCAAGACGATAGATTACAAAGATTTGGATAAGAAGGATTTTTTTAGCAAAAAGGAAGCTGATGCCATTTTTAATCCATTTCAAAGTTCCGTTCCTACCAATATTTTACAAGATGAAACGAATGTAGTGCTGATCATTTTTGAAAGCTTTGGTTCAATGTATGTAGGACCCAACAATGCCGAGAGTTACACGCCATTTTTGGATTCTATTCTAGAAAAAAGTATGTATTTCGAGCATGGTTTTTCGAACAGTCAGTCCTCTATGGATGCAGTTCCAGCCATTTTGGCTTCAATTCCTTCCTGGATGAAGGAAACCTTTATTTTATCCACCTATAGTATGAATCAGTACAATAGTCTTCCGGGAATCCTGAAAGAAAATGGGTATTCATCTTCTTTCTTTCATGGTCCTACGAATGGCTCAATGCGTTTTGACTCATTTACCTTGGCTTCTGGTTTTGATCGCTACTATGGTCGAAAAGAATACAACAATGAAGATCATTTCGATGGCACCTGGGGAATTCCAGACCATTATTTTCTACCTTGGAGCATTGATGTGATGAATGAGATGCGAAAGCCATTTTTTTCAACAATTTTTACCTATTCCTCTCATCATCCCTACACAATTCCTGAAGGCTTTGAGGATATTACGAAATCAGGGCCTGATCCAATCTGTAAATCAATCAGCTATGCCGATTTTGGCTTTAGAGATTTTTGGATGAAAGCAAGGGAGCAAGATTGGTTCGGCAATACACTTTTTGTTTTTTGTGCTGACCATGTTGGACCTACATCTAGAAAGGACAGAGCTGATTTAAATTGGTCTTTTAAGATACCCATAGCATTTTACCACGAGTCTGGTCTTTTACCAAAAGTAAACACGAATCAAACGATGCAACAAATTGATTTGATGCCTACGATACTGGATTTACTAAACATTGAGACGGACTATTTTTCAGTTGGTTCATCCTTTTTAAGTGGACTAGATATGCCAAACATGTCCTATTATCAGGACAATATTGTTTCGATGGCACCGGGACGTGATCCCATTGTTTGGAATGAGGTTCAAGATGATTTGACATCAGAGAGTGTGGTCAAAACAAAGATTAAAGCAGTATACCAGCAATACATTAATGCACTCGTAAATAATGCAATGTTGCCTTGAGGAAGATATTATTTGTAATGGAAATATTGAATCGTTTGTCTAAATTTACACCTTAGAATCATTATTATGAGCGGAAAGCATACAACACGAAAGCAGGATTATTCAAAATGGTATAATGAATTGGTTCAAAGGGCAGATTTGGCTGAACATTCAGATGTGCGGGGTTGTATGATCATAAAGCCATATGGTTTTGCCATATGGGAGCGAATGAAAGACGTACTCGATCAAAAATTTAAAGAGACTGGGCATTCGAATGCTTATTTTCCTCTATTTATACCAAAGTCTTATTTGAGTAAAGAAGCAAGCCACGTAGAAGGTTTTGCAAAGGAATGTGCTGTAGTAACACACTATCGCCTAAAAAATGCCGATGATGGAAGTGGTGTGGTTGTTGATCCAAAGGCCAAGCTTGAGGAGGAGTTGATTGTGAGGCCAACTTCTGAAACAATCATATGGAACTCTTATCGAAATTGGATTCAATCCTACAGAGACCTTCCAATTTTAATCAATCAATGGGCGAATGTTGTCCGTTGGGAAATGCGCACAAGATTATTTTTGAGGACAGCAGAATTTTTATGGCAAGAGGGACATACGGCACACGCAACAAATCAGGAAGCTCGTGAAGAAACCTCAAGGATGCTTGAGGTATACGCTGATTTTGCCGAGCAATACATGGCAATGCCTGTGGTCAAGGGAAGGAAAACAGAATCAGAGAGGTTTGCTGGGGCTGAGGATACCTTATGTATTGAGGCGCTGATGCAGGATGGTAAAGCACTTCAAGCAGGTACTTCACATTTTTTAGGTCAGAATTTCGCAAAAGCGTTTGATGTTAAATTTGCCGACAAAGATGGAAAACTAGAACACGTTTGGGCAACCTCCTGGGGTGTTTCAACAAGACTGATGGGGGCTTTGATTATGAGCCATTCAGATGATGAGGGACTTGTTTTACCCCCGCTTTTAGCGCCAATACAGGTTGTGGGTATTCCAATCTATAGAAGTACTGAAGAACTTGAAAAGATTTCTGAGAAATTTGATCTTCTTCGCATGGCTTTTAAGAAAAAAGGCATCTCATTTAAATATGATGACGACGACAATCGAAGACCAGGGTGGAAGTTCTCCGAATACGAAACAAAAGGTGTTCCGATTCGATTGGCAATGGGGCCGAGAGACCTTGAGAATGGAAACATAGAGGTAGCCAGACGAGATACAAAAACGAAAGAAATCGTCTCTTTTGATGGTGTGGAGAAACTTATTGAAGGATTATTGAAAGAGATTCAGTCAAATCTCTTTAATAAAGCTGATAGGTTTCGAAAGGAGAAGACAAGTGAAGCCTCGGATTTTGAAAGCTTCAAGCAGCTTGTAAATAAAGGCGGCTTCGTATCAGCACATTGGGACGGAACAGAAGCAACCGAAAACAAAATAAAAGAAGAAACTCAGGCAACAATTCGTTGTATACCCTTAGACCAGAAAGAAGAGACTGGTGTTTGTGTTTACAGTGGTGCTCCTTCAAAAGGAAAAGTCTTGTTTGCAAAGGCATACTAGTGGCACAGGACTTTCATTTCAAACACTTTACAATCTCTCAAAATAGGACAGCCCTTAAGGTTGGGACTGATAGCATGCTGCTGGGTGCGCTTGTGAATGCAAAGTCTCCAAAATTTGCCTTGGATTTAGGTGCAGGTACAGGAGTTCTCTCGCTCATGCTGTGTCAAAAATTCCCATCATTACAAGTCGATGCTATCGAAATTGATGCCGGCGCCTACCTGGATTGTTTGATGAACTTCGAAGAATCGCGCTGGTCAGATCAGCTAAACGTAATGCAAGGAGATTATTTCAATCATCGATTTTCTAAATCTTATGACCTTATCGTATCAAATCCCCCTTTTTATCTTGAAAAAACTGCAGATATGAAAAGGATTAATGCGCTTGCGAAGCATACTTCAAAGGAAGGATTCTACACGATTATTTTTCGCATCAAATCATTATTGGCTAAAAATGGAAGCTGCTGGATGATTTTACCATACACACAATTAGATTTATTAACTGGCTATGTAAATCAAGTTTCCTTATTCATTAATAGGATAGTATTTATTGATGCCAAAAAATCTAAACCAAATTCACGAGTTATAATTGAAATCTCAAATTCTTTTGCGCAAATGAAGACATCGAGATTGATTATTCGAAATGAGGATAATAGCTACAGTGATTCGTACATTAATTTGACCAAAGAGTTTCATTCGAAAGAATTAAAAAAGTAACTTTATTAAAGCTATTATTGTTGCGCTTTTGAGAAAACCAACAACCGACAATATTTCAGAGGCAAAATCGTTTTATGATTGTGAGAGGTGCTATAGTTTTTATGATGATTCTATTTTTTAGCCTAGGGTTTCTATCTAGGCCGATTATGGCTCAGGGTATGGAGATTGATGATTCCTTTACATTTGAAATTGGCTTGCCTAATTCCTTCGTCAATAAACCTTTTAAAGATTTCATGCAAGGTTTGGTTTCGGTATCACCGTCTTACCAGTATACGCTTGAGAGAGGTTTTGCTTTTGGTGCTGGAGCGCATTATTCTTATTTCGCAGTGAATGAGTTCAATGTGCCCTCTGCAATTTACGGTGGTATGCATTGTCTTGGCGGATTTTTGAAGCTGGGTTACGAGAAATTTTGGCGTGAACGCTTCGGTACTGATATCGGGGTCAAGCTGGGTTACATGCATACAATGATTAAAACGGACGCTTTGTTTGAGAATGGAATTAGAATGAATGTTCTTCAGTCGACTTATCTAGAGCCGAATATTGGTTTGGTTTTGGCCTCTGACGACTCGAATTCTTACAGGTTAACAATTTCCTATCCTTTTTATGGATTCGGTTTTAGACCATCTGATATTGGTGTGGATGGTAATGCAGGTTACGAGACAGAGGAATTTAATAGAACATCTTCGTTTCTAATTGTTGGTTTCGGATATACCCATTACTTCAACGGAAAGACCAGCGAATAATTAATTAAGTCTGCAACACACCAACGTTGTATGCCTCTGTTGCCTTTTTGTGATTCGCTGAATCTATACCAATAGAAATAACCTTTCTGGTTTCAATAGGATCTATAATGGCATCTATCCACAATCTACTTGCTGCGTAGTAAGGTGATATTTGTGCGTCGTAACGGTTCTTGATTTTATCAAAAAGTGCTTTTTCCTTCTCAGCGGTGATCTTTTCACCTCTCGCTTTCAAGGAGGATACTTCGATTTGAAGTAGGGTCTTAGCAGCGGCAGCGCCACTCATAACCGCAATTTCAGCAGTTGGCCAACCCACAATCAATCTTGGATCATATGCTTTCCCACACATGGCATAATTTCCCGCACCATAAGAGTTTCCTATTACTATAGAGAATTTTGGAACGATAGAATTTGCCATGGCATTTACCATTTTTGCACCATCTTTAATGATTCCTTGATGTTCGCTCTTCGATCCAACCATAAAACCGGTAACATCATGAATGAAAACTAAGGGGATATTTTTTTGATTACAATTCATAATGAAACGCGCTGCTTTATCGGCGGCATCAGAATAGATGACTCCTCCAAACTGCATTTCACCTTTTCCGTTTTTCACGAGTTCTCTGTTATTCATGACAATTCCAACGCTCCAACCATCAATACGGGCATAACCAGTCAGTATGGTTTTACCAAAACCAGCTTTGTATTCTGTAAATTTAGATTCATCAATCAGACACTTTAATAGATCTCTACTTTTATATGGTTTTGAGCGTTCTGCAGGTAAAATACCATATACTTTTTTAATTGCACTTTTGGGTTCAATGGATTCAGTACGGTTGAACCCTGCGCTTTCCGGAGTACCAATTTTATCCATGAGCGATCGAATGGTTTTGAGGCATTCTTTATCGTTTTCTACTTTGTAATCACATACGCCTGAAATTTCGGTATGTGTTGTGGCGCCTCCTAGTGTCTCGTTATCAATATTTTCTCCAATTGCCGCTTTCACCAGATAAGAGCCTGCTAAAAATATAGTGCCTGTTTTG
Source organism: uncultured Flavobacteriales bacterium (assembly GCA_913020765.1). Classification (GTDB taxonomy): domain Bacteria; phylum Bacteroidota; class Bacteroidia; order Flavobacteriales_D; family Crocinitomicaceae; genus UBA952. The sequence continues at coordinate 25,543 of CAJWAO010000010.1, forward strand.
TTCACAATGAGAGATTCATCCGACATTATGGGAAGATAAGCCCCACCTGCCACACAACTTCCCATGACAGCAGCAATCTGGACGATGCCTTGGGAACTCATTTTTGCATTATTTCTAAAGATTCTGCCAAAGTGTTCCTTGTCTGCAAAAATCTCTTCTTGCATAGGTAAAAATACACCTGCACTATCTACCAGATAGATAATCGGTAGATGGTTTTCCATGGCTATTTCTTGCGCTCTTAAGTTTTTCTTCCCTGTTATTGGAAACCATGCGCCAGCCTTAACAGTCGCATCATTGGCAACAACAACGCATCTTCTGCCACTTACAACGCCAATAACAACAACAACTCCTCCAGATGGGCACCCACCATATTCCTCATACATTCCATGGCCTGCAAATGCTCCAATTTCCTGCATTTCCGAGCCTTTATCTAAAAGTAGCTTTATGCGTTCTCTAGCCGTAAGCTTACCCGCCGTGTGAAGCTTATCGATTCTTTTTTTTCCGCCACCAAGGTGAATCTTTTCAAGTTCTTTTTCAAGTGCACGAATTTTAAGACGCATTTTGTCTTCGTTAAAGTTAAATTCGATTTCTTTTGCAGAAACTGCCATACCTTTTATTTGTATTCAAATATACGAAACTACCTCTTTAGCTATCAAATCAAGTTCGTCTTTAATTGTATTTTTGTAAAAAGAGCACTATGAAAAAACTAGCATTGCATTGGAAAATTCTTATTGGTATGTTTTTAGGGGTGCTCTGGGCATTGTTTTCTGGAACTGTAGGATTAAATAAGTTCACCATTGATTTCATTGATCCCTTTGGCGTGATTTTTATCAATTGCCTAAAGTTTATTGCTATTCCCTTGGTTTTGTTTTCAATAGTAGGAGGTGTAGCAGGTTTGGGAGATGTACGCCAGTTGGGTCGTATAGGTGCCAAGACTTTAGGTTTATATTTGATCACAACAGTAGCTTCAGTCACTTTAGGCCTTTCTCTGGTAAATGTTTTGCAACCAGGTCAAAATTCATTGGAAGATTCGAATCGATTGCGCTATGAGATTTGGGCGAAATCAGAAGGGATAGCCGTCAAGGATGGGCGTAATCTTCTTTCGACCGCAGATCCAATGAAGATTAAGAAAATTCAAGTTTCATTGGATGAGGAGAAAAGCTCCTCTGACTATCAAAACATGATGACTAAAAAGGAAAATGCAAATAATCGAAAGACTGGGCCGCTTCAACCTTTGGTAGATATGGTCCCTGAAAACCTTGTTGCTGCTTTCTCAAGCAGCAAGCTGATGTTACAGGTAATTTTCTTTGCACTATTTTTTGGAATTGCTTTGTCATTAATGCAAACCGATGGTTCAAAGCAAGTGCATCGTTTTTTTAATGCGATGGGTGATGTATTTATAAAAATGGTAAATATGATTATGGCGCTTTCACCATTTTTTGTGTTTTGTTTAATGGCTGGCGTTTTGGCCAAAATAGCAAATACACCTGCTGAGCTGTTTACATTGTTTCAAACACTTGGATTGTACTCGCTTGTAGTCGTTTTAGGCCTAGCCTTGTTACTTTTTGTTTTTTATCCTCTACTTCAGCGAATATTTGGGGTTCATTTTGGGTACCGTGAGTTTTACCAAAAAATGAGTCCTGCTCAGTTCCTTGCATTTTCAACAAGCTCAAGTGCCGCGACACTTCCAGTTACCATTAAATGTGTTCAAGAAGGTTTAAAAGTACCCAAGAGGGTGAGTGATTTTGTTTTGCCTATTGGCGCTACGGTAAATATGGATGGTACCTCGTTATATCAGGCGGTTGCCGTTATTTTTCTTGCTCAATTTCATGGCGTAGATTTGTCCATATCTCAACAATTGGGTATTGTAGCTACAACGACACTGGCTTCTATTGGCTCTGCTGCTGTCCCTAGTGCTGGTTTAATTATGCTCATGTTTGTACTGAATTCTGTGGGCCTAAATCCGATGTGGATCGTGATCATTTATCCAATTGACAGAATCTTAGATATGTGTCGGACTGTTATTAATGTCTCAAGTGACGCCACAGTTGCTGCGATTGTAGCCAAAACTGAAGAGTGATTACAAATAGGCCTATAAGCTTTTTAAAAGACGATTTAGTGTCTTAGGTTCAATGTCGTGATTGCCCTCAAATTGTATTGTTTCAAATCCTAATTTTTGATAAACATGAAGCTCCTTTTCTAAGAGCTCGGAGGTCAGGAATTCATCTTTATTTCCAACAAGGAAATAGCCTTGCTCAACCGTGGTATATGGTTGTTCAATATCAGGCGGAAATACGGATGCCCAAAGGATAAAATGACTAAATAATTTTGGTTGACTGTAATACCACCTTGCTGCTGTTGCTCCGCCTTGTGAGAACCCAAGTAGTACAATCTTTTCATACATGTTTTCTTTCAGATGCGCTGTTAGCCATTTTGTGAGCCAATTCAGATTGTCATCAATATCATCTTCACGCGCTTCTTTCGTCATCCATGAAGCACCAACCCGACCAGAATACCCGTTTTTATAAAATCGATGTGGTCCCTCTGGTGCCAGGATTGTGAAGTCCTCCGCACAGCCATTAAATTTTCGGATAAAGTACTTAGCAAGCTGGCCATATCCATGCATTGTGATGAGCAAATTTCTGGGATTTTTTTCTGCGGGAATCGAGAAATATCGGTAGGTTTTTGTGGATTTAAATCTGTGGCTCATATTTTGCTATATGCCTTATAAAATTAATAAATTTGCAACGTGGTTCGGTATTATTTTAAGGCCTTTTTGGTTGGTGTTTTGCTTTATTTTACCAACGTAACCTTTGGGCAAAAAAAAATCACGGTTTTAGATCAGGCCTCAGGGTTTCCCATTCATGACGTTTATGTGACGGTGTATTGCCAGGGTCGTACTCATGATTCAATACTGAGCTTGGGTAGAGAGCTGCCTTATCTTTGCGGTGAGTTTTTTACGAATAAAAAAGGTAAAGTTCAGATTGACTTGTTGAATAGTAATGATTCCACGCTCTTTGACTTATCCTTTCTTCATGAAAATTACAAAGTATGTCGACTGAATTATGATTCATTAGCGAATAGTGAATTCAGAGTGTTGCTTGAGTCAAATGCCAATACATTAGACGAAATGGTGGTTTCGGCAAACCGAATTGCTGAAAAAAAACGAGATGTCATTCAAAAAATCAGAGTAATCAAAAGTGAAGAAATTCAAAATCAGAATCAATCATCAATGGCCGATTTGGTCGGTACTTCTGGAAATGTATTTGTTCAGAAGAGTCAGCTAGGAGGCGGGAGCCCCATTATAAGAGGTTTTGAAACCAATAAAGTATTGATGGTTGTGGATGGTGTGCGCTTGAACAACGCAATCTATCGAGGTGGTCATTTACAGAACATCATTACCCTTGACAATTCAATTATGGAGCGGGTAGAGGTTTTATTTGGTCCTGGATCAGTGGTTTATGGTTCAGATGCAATAGGAGGGGTAATGAGCTTTACGACTAAGGATCCCAAATTGAGCCATAAAGAAAAGCCACTTGTAATCGGGGATGGATATACAAGGTATTTTAGTGCCGCCAATGGCTTTGCAACAAACGCGCATGTCTCTGTTGCCAATAAGAAATTAGGCTCTCTGAGTTCTGTTACATTTTCTTCTTTTGGTGATTTGCGGCAAGGAGCGAATAGGTCCGATTTTACAGAGGGTTTTGGCGCTCGAAATTGGTATGTTACGCAAGTGAATTATTTGGATACAATGGTGAATAATCCTGATCCAAATTTACAGGTTGGTTCTGCTTATCAGCAGCTAGACTTGTTACAAAAGTTTATGTACAAGCAAAACGAGTTTATAACGCATAAGCTGAATTTACAACTTTCTAATTCGACTGATATTGATAGGTATGACCGCTTGACACAAATGGAAAATGGGGTCGCTAAATATGCTGAATGGTATTATGGCCCACAGTATAGGTTCCTATCGGCTTATTCTTTTGAACATTCAAAGTCGAATAAATGGTATGACAATGCAAAGCTTATTGCAGCCTATCAGGCGATTACGGAGAGCAGAATGGTAAGGAGGTTTCAAGATGACCAATTAAAAAGTAGAATAGAAGATTTAGATATTTTCACACTAAATATCGACTTTTCAAAGGATTTAATTCAAGTCGATGAGGAGGGCAATTTAACGAGCAAACATGAGCTAAATTATGGATTGGATGTATCTCATAATATTGTTGGCTCCACAGCCTCCTCTAAGAATATTTTCACACTTATCAATACGGCGCTTGATACGCGTTATCCCGACGGCGGGTCTGATATGTCCTCATTTGCAGTCTACTTTACAGATACTTGGGAACTCAATACACAGATGATTTTAAATGGTGGAATACGTGCCTCACATGTGAGACTTAATGCATTGTTTGTCGATCAAACCTTTTTCCCTTTTCCATTTAATTCCATTAACCAACAAAATTCATCAATCAATGGTAATTTAGGATTCATTTATATGCCCAATAAAGGGATGAGATTCACGCTGTCATCCGCTACGGGTTTTCGTGCCCCAAATGTAGATGATGTGTCTAAGGTATTTGAGTCTGTTCCTGGCAAAGTTATTGTTCCTAATCCAGATTTAAAATCTGAATATTCGTATAATTTGGAGCTGGGAGCAGAGTTTCTTTTCTTCAAAAACATCAATCTCTCCACCAATATTTATGGGACTTATTTAACCAATGCCTTGACCATTCAAGGGGGTACAATAGATGGTGCAGATTCTGTTTTTTACGATGGTTCGTTTAGTCAAGTGATTACGACTACCAATGCAAATAGAGCTTTTGTTTGTGGGCTTGAAGGCTTGATAAGTGGAACAATAGGGCGCCACCTTACCCTTTATTCAACCTTGAATTATACGTATGGTCGTATTTTAACGGATACGGTTCCATATCCTTTGGATCACATTCCACCGCTTTTTGGGAAGGTAAGTATTAAATACCAAAAGAAAGGGTGGAGTGCTGAAGCCTTTGTCAATTATTCAGCATGGAAGCGATACGCTGATTACAACCTTCTTGGTGAAGACAATTATGCTTTTGCTTTGGAAGGTTTGGGAATGCCGAGCTGGTATACTTTAAATGCAAGAATCAGCTACGCTTTTTCAAAGAATCTTTCTTTACAGGTGGCTTGTGAAAATATTTTCGATCGAAATTACCGAAGCTTCGCTTCCAATATTTCTGCGCCCGGTCGTAATTTTATACTTACCCTTCGGGGTCATCTTTAGTTGAAAAATATTTACCCTGTGGAGGTACATAAAAGAACCTCTTTCTTAGGTCTTGGGACTTTATAATTTTAGGTTTGAAGACGAAGGGATCTATTTCGTCTTTTGGTGCCTCGATTTTTGCGTTGTAAACAAGAATATCTCTGACCGGACCATTGCCCGGATTAAAGGAAAAACTATAGGCTTCGGAATTAGGCGTGTTAAGGCCATCAAAGTTTTTCCATTGGAAAACCTTACTTGGTTTATTGTTAAATAAAAAGTAAACCTCTTTATAGCTCGAGTTACGTATTCTAAAATCCACAACGAGATCCTTGTATTGATTTGATGAAATATTAGCGAAACTAATCTCTAAAGGAAGTAGTGGAGAGGAGGGAACTGGAACAGGAATAGAAAATGAGTTACTTCCTCCATCATAAAATATAAATACATTAAATGGACCCATATATGCAAGCTTTTCAGCTTGAGTAACGTGACCTGACTCAATGGCTGTTTGTTTTGCGTATGCCAACCTATTTACGCTAATAATGGCATCAATTTCCGTATCTGGATTCAGTGGTGCTTTGTGGATGTCGTATGTAAATTTTTCTCCATCTCTGGTATTCAATGTTTCTCGGATGTATTTTCGAATGACTGAGTCAGCATAAAAGGCGCTACTATCGAGTAGATAACCAATTTTATTGCCCGTATTTTTATTTGTAATGGAATCAAAAATATCTGACTCGCTTGCGGGACCATTTGCTTCCTCATTTGAACAAGCCACTAAGAAACATAAAATTAGAAAGCAATACATAATTTTCATAATCAAATATAGTTATTATGCTTGCTTATCTCAGAGGTTCTTTTTATAAAATCAAGGTTTTATGATAACTGAAACCTTGAATCATTATTTGCGTAACTAATTTAGAAAATCGACGGACATGAAAAGAAATGTACAGACCTTGAGAACAAATCGAGTAAAGAAAGCACAATTAAAGTTATCAAGGCATAAACACCTCGGTATCAAAAGTAAAATTGATATTCATGAGGTCGCTTCTTTAATGGATACGCTGACAAATAGAACTAGGATAGAAAATGAGACGATGTTTTTTTCCGTTCACATGAACTAAGTCATCTATCACGATTCAATAACGCCAGATCCCAATAAAACTCCTGCTTTATACCAAGCAACGAATTGTCCGGCGCTAATTCCTTTTTGCTTTTGATCAAATAGCACGTAAGTAGCATTATTTTTCTGGATGAGTTTGCCTTTTTGTAATGGCTGTCGGTATCGGATTCGGAACTCGTATTGTTCTGTCTCATTATTTGATTTTTGACTGATCCAGTTTAAAGTTTTCTCTTCAATTTTTAATGCAATTCGATTGAGACCAGGGTGTTCATCTGTTTGCCCTGAATAGACGATATTATTTATTGTGTCTGTTGCAATTACAAAACTTGGAAGTGGTCTTCCACCTATGTGTAAACCTTTTCTTTGGCCAATGGTATAGAAATGAGCGCCAGAGTGCTGGCTCACTTCTTCTCCATCATCTTTTGTATATGAAAAAGGACGACACAATGAATCAAGTTCATTATGATCTATTGACCTATATTTTTCATATTGATTCATGTCGATAGGGATTTCAATTACAGGTCCTTTTTTCGCTTCTAATTTTTGTTGTAGGAATTCTGGAAGCTTTATCTTACCGACAAAGCACAAGCCTTGCGAGTCCTTTTTATCTGCCGTAACTAAATTCATTTCACTCGCTATTTTTCGAACCTCACTTTTTAGCAAGCCTCCAATTGGAAATAGCGCCTTTGAAAGCTGCTCTTGTGTGATTTGACATAAGAAATAAGATTGATCTTTTGAAGGATCTTTACCCGCAAGAAGCTCCCACTCCTGACTTTCGTTCATTTCTTTTTGACAGTAATGACCAGTTGCCACATAGTCAGCACCCAAATCCATAGCTGCCCTCAAGAATACATCAAATTTAATCTCTCTATTACATAAGACATCTGGGTTTGGTGTTCTTCCCTTTTTGTATTCGTTAAACATGTAGTTCACAATACGCTCCTTGTATTCTCTGCTTAAGTCTATTACCTGAAATGGTATACCTAGTGATTCGGCAACCATCAATGCATCGTTTGAGTCATCGATCCATGGGCACTCATCCGATATTGTAACAGATTCATCGTGCCAATTTTTCATAAACATACCGATTACCTCGAAGCCTTCTTTTTGAAGAAGGTATGCAGCTACACTTGAATCTACGCCACCAGAAAGTCCAACAACGACTCTTTTCATATCGCAAAAATAGTAGTAATTGTCGATTTTTTACTGACCAAAGTATAAGATTGAGGAATTACCGTTTTCTTATTTTATTTATGGATGGTGTTTGTGACAAATGAAATAATCGGTGCTAAAAACGCTACTTATTGTAGGTTTTCGTGGTTACTCCGTTGCTCCAGGTTTCAATAATAAATCCTCTGTGATTTTGACCGACCTCTTGACCCATTAGATTTGTTCTTGTCACAACATATGTTTTGGCTGCTTGAATTTCAACTGGGATGATTTGGAAAAACTCAGTACTTCCATCGTAATCTGTTTGAGATAGCTTGTAGTAAATTGTATTGTTTTCGATGAATTGTAAAATAATGTTTCGGTCAATATACTGATACGTCAGTAATTGATTTGAATTGCCTGCGCCTGCGACTGTTGTAATGTCTTCCCATGTTTGACCGTCAAAAGACCTCCATAGGGTGAAATAGTTATTGTCTTTTTCAGATGCTGTTGACCAATCTAATTGTATTGAATTTCCAAAACCTGAAAGTAATTTTCCTGAAAAAGAGTTTAATGTGATTGGTAGCGGGTTAAAATTAGAGTGCAGCCGAATATTTGGAAGATATCTGTTGGCACTTGAGCTTGCTGTGGGATAGGAGTTGTCTCTATACCATATATGACAGCGGTTGCTCACGTCTCTTCCTTCGAGCCATCCATATCCACTTTCCCAGCTCCCATCTCTATTTTCCCATGTAATTAATATGTTACTCGTTCCGTCCCAAATAAATGGTGTATCAAAATCAAATTGACCCCAAGTAATTCCTGTAAATCCTCTAAAATCAAATTCCTCTTTCACAGTTGTGGTATTCGATATTGTTAATGAACTGTAATCAGGTAATCCGGGATCTGGTAAGCTTGATTCAGCAATGTGTGACATTTTAATAGTCTGATCATTCAATTCATACCCACTTTCCCAGCTATTGAATTGAAATTGTATCGCTGTGATAGAGTTACCCGCTGATATTCCAACTCCTTCTAGTTCAGTTGCTAGATAGAGCATGGCAGACTGAGAATAGTCATACAAGCCATAGGCTGGTGTTCCAGGACAATTATCAAAATCTGAACCTATTTGACTGATTTGTTGGCCGAAAAGAGAAAATGAGATAGTGCTTAAAATAAGGAGAGATGATAGATGTTTCATAACAGTTTTGTAGTAGTTTATATGCTAAATCCATTCTTTTACGGGCGCAAAAGTACTACATTTATTTAATTACAAAACAAAATTTTCATGACTTTTATCTCTAAAAAAAACACCTCACATATTTATTATGCGAGGTGCTGCTATGACTAATAAACTCGGTATAAATTCTGAAATGCAAGGATTCGATTTGAGAATTACACGTAGTTAACCAATATTATATGTAAAACGATGAAATGACCTCAGGGATGCCTGTATTTTGATAATTTATAATTTTTTCTGTAGACGTGATGAAGAAGGGTCTTAAATTCGATAGGCACCTCATTTTACCAAATCACGCGACATTAAAATTAGTACGGGTTATTTCGATTTAATGAGTGAACACAATTCATACCATCTATGGCTGCTGATACAATGCCACCTGCATAGCCAGCTCCTTCTGCACAGGGATATAGATTTTTGATGTCAACGTGTTGGTGCGTTTCTTTATCTCTTGGGATGAGAATAGGAGAGGATGTTCTTGATTCAGGTGCATGGAGTACTGCATCATTTGTGATAAAGCCTGGAATTTTTTTGTTGAAATCTAAAAACGCATTTCTCAATCTTCGTATGATGAATTCAGGAAACACCTCATCCATTTCGACGCTGGTGATTCCCGGTTGATAGGAGCTTCTCGGGAAATCACTTGATTTTACCTTTTGCATAAAATCCGCGAGACGCTGCGCCGGTACGTTTTGATTTTCACCTCCTAATTTCCATGCTTTTTGCTCAATTGCTTTTTGGAATTTGACACCGCAAAATGGGTCTTTAGGATTTTCTAAGTCGTCAGGCTCAATCGATACGACAATACCAGCATTGGCATAAGGATTGTTTCTTTTTGATGGTGACCATCCATTGGTAACAACCTCGTCAGGTGATGTGGCACAGGGTGCGATAATACCTCCTGGGCACATACAAAATGAGTATACTCCTTTTTTATCGACTTGTGTTACAAGTCTATATGATGCAGGAGGTATGAAGTCATCGTTAACTCTACCATGATATTGTGCTTTATCGATAAACTCTTGGCTATGCTCAACACGTACACCAAGCGCAAAGGGTTTGGCTTGAATAGTAATTTGCTTTTTGTGAAGCAATTCAAAAATGTCCCTTGCAGAATGACCAGTTGCGAGTACGACATTGTTTACCTTAATTCTTTTTTGCTGATTCAATGTAATTGAATGAATGCGGTCATCTTTAATTTCTATATCTGTCAATTGATGATTGAAATGAATTTCTCCACCCATTTCAATGATTTTATCACTCATTGCAGAGACAATTCTTGGAAGTTTATTTGTCCCGATATGAGGATGCGCTTCAACAAGAATATCCTTGTCGGCACCGAAGTAAACAAATGTTTCCAAAACCTGATTGACGGCTCCTCTCTTTTTCGATCTTGTATATAGCTTACCATCGGAATAGGTTCCTGCACCTCCTTCACCAAAACAATAGTTGCTATTTTTATTTACGATTCCTTTTCGATTGAGCTGCCCTATATCTTTTATTCTTTCTTTTACGGACTTTCCCCTTTCAAAGACAATTGGTTTTATTCCCAATTCGAGTGCGCTTAGGGCTGCGAATATACCGGCGGGTCCCAAACCTATGATGTGGACCTCTTTTTTCGCTTTAAAAGCATCGAACTTTGGTTCATAATTTTTTGGTGGTCTTTCATTTTCTAAAAAGACATGAAAGGTACATAAAACACGAATGTTCTTATTTCTTGCATCAATACTTCGCTTATGCCATTTAAATTGAAAAGAAACGGAAGTATCTAGTTGTAGCTTTTTTGCAATTAAATCTTCCAAATAAGATTCGTCCTTCGCTTGCTCTGGAGTAACATAAAATGAGATTTCTTTCATTAGGACTGGAAAATTATAGAGAACCACCAGCCTTTGTTGTAAAGTGCATCTAATGGTTTTGCAACAGGAGAGTAGTCTTGTATAAAAGTACTTTGTACACTGTGCGAGTATTTAATTTCGATTGAAAATTTAAAAAATGGAGCGTAAAAATCTATTCCGCCACCAAGCTGTCCATGTATATCATATCTATTCAGTTTGATAAACGGATCAATATAATTTTGTGAGGCATCTTGTTGCGATTGCAGGTCAATTGAATATTGACCTCCAAATAAGGCATAGGCCGCGAAATTATTGAACCTTTTTGTTCTGAAAACAAAGGTCAATGGAAAGTCCAATGATGTTGCATTTATTCTTTCTTCACTCATGCCTTTAGGGAAATTCGTACTATCCAAACTTCGATAGGTGAGTGTTTTCTCTTGAAAAGAGAGTCCAGGCATAAAACGAAGGCGAAGAACCGGTGTCCCCAATTTGAGCGTCGTTAAAATGCCCAACTGACCACCGGGTTGAGATTCATTTCGAACCGATACCAATCCGTGCTCTTCATAGGCGTTTGGATTTTGATATACTGTGAGGTCTGTGCTATTTATTCCGAGCATGAAGCCAAATCGAAAGGCTTTTTTATCAAAATTTTTAAAGCGTTGTTGTTTGAGCTTTTGGCCATGACTAAACAGAAAAAGCAATAAAAAAGTGAGACTCAGGAGCGACTTCATATTCAGATAACGGAAAGAAGCGTTCAATGTTGCAGTTTTATTTGGTTCCAGTGTAAATTGTGGCAATCCCTCCGCTTACTGTAGTTGCGGTCACTTGCTTGTAGTTTAATTTGCTCAAAATATCAGTGAAATCTTTACCTTCCGGAAATGCCTCGACACTTTCGGGTAGGTAGGCATATGCTTTTTCGTCTTTAGAAATGTTTTTTCCGAGAGTTGGGATAATGTACTTTGAGTAGAATCCAAATGCCTGCTTGATTGGAAATGTTTTTGGTTTTGAGAATTCCAAAATCACCGCTTTTCCTCCCGGTCGCAGAACTCTTAACATTTCCGAAAGACCTTTTTCAAGGTTCTCAAAATTTCGAACACCAAAACCGACAGTCAATCCATCAAAGTAGCCGTCTTCAAAAGGAAGCATTTCCGAGTCTGCTTGCTGCATTGTTACAATGTGGTCAATCTTACGTTTGACCATTTTTTGTCTACCTACGTCAAGCATACCGTTAGAAATATCGATCCCCACCACTTGCTCTGGATCGAGCTTTAAGTTTGCTATGGCGAAATCACCTGTGCCAGTTGCAATATCAAGTATTCTTTTTGGTTGAGTTGACCTTAATGCCTTCACCGCTTTTTTTCGCCAAATTTTGTCAATTCCCAATGACAGAAAGTGGTTCAAAAAATCATATTTAGCTGAGATGTTATCAAACATTTGTTCAACCTCTTCTTTCTTTGATTTTCCGCTGTTGTATGGCTTAACCGACTTATCTGACATGGTACTGAAACAATTTACTACTGAAGGAGTTCTGAAACTTCATTTTTTAATTTTTCGATGGATATACTGACTACACCGGGTTTTTCACATACCATACCACCAGCAATATTAGCAATCGCGGCTATTGTTGAAATTGGGGCACCTGCAATATAACACAGTGTGGCGACAGCAATAACCGTATCTCCCGCACCCGAGACGTCGGTAATTTCCCTTTTATGAGCTGGGATATGGTATTTTTCTGAGTCATTACATATGTAAACCCCATGTTCTGACAAAGTAATTAATGAGATTTCATGGGGTAATACTTTTCTGAGCCTAATTACTGAATCCTCAAAAGCGACAAGATTGTTTTCAAAGTTAAAATCAAGATTCAAACCTTCTTTCAGCTCTTTAAGATTTGGTTTAAATAAACTCAGACCACTGTATGAGTGAAAATTAGCTTTTTTTGGATCTGCTGTTACAGGTATATTGCGTTTATCCGCCTCTTCAATAATACGTTGAATATTACTTTCGTTGAGCACTCCCTTATCATAATCTTCTAGAATGATTGCATCTAACCCGGTTTCTATCAGGTTCAATATCCTTTCGAACAATACTTTTTGATGCTCAGGAGATAGGGGGTGGGTATCCTCTGAATCAACTCGTAAAAGCTGTTGTTTTGATGAGATTACTCTGGTTTTTACAGTTGTTTTGCGCAAGTCACTCTTAACCAGGCCTTCTGAGGAAATTCCTCTCTTTTTAAAAAGTTCCTCTAAAATTTGTCCTTCTGGGTCTGTTCCAACGACAGAAGCAATAATTGGATATGCGCCTAAGTTTTTTAAATTTAATGCGACGTTTCCAGCACCACCTATTCTATTTTCTTTTTTATCCAAGGCGACCACAGGAACAGGAGCTTCTGGGCTTACCCTAGTAACCTTTCCCAATATATATGCATCAAGCATAACGTCACCTACTACGAGGATTCGTTTTTCCTTAAACTCTTTTAAAATCGATTCGTAATTCACCTAGTTTAGTTTTGCCAGTGCTATTTTAATTCTACGCATAGCCTCTTTAAGGGTTTCCTCCGAGGCGGCATATGAAATACGAAAGCAATTTGGGTCTCCAAATGCATCTCCCGTAACTAAAGCGACTAAAGCTTCTTCAAGTAAATAAAGACACAAGTCACTTGCGTCTTTAATCATTGATTTGCCATTCATTTTACCAAAATAAGCACTGCAATCAGGGAAGACATAAAACGCTCCGCCAGGATGGTTTGTTTTAATGCCTGGTATTTCTGCTAAAGCGTCTAGCACAAGACCCCTTCTTGATTTGAACGCCGAAATCATATCATTTAGTACTTTGGGATCTGCTTCCATTGCTGCAATTGCGGCCTTTTGTGTAATACTCGAAGTTCCCGATGTAAATTGCCCTTGTACTTTTGTACAAGCACTAGCTATAGCCTGAGGCGCGCCTATATAACCTAGTCGCCATCCCGTCATTGCCCAAGCTTTTGAAACACCATTAACGGTCACAACTTGATTGTAAACATCATTAAACTGTGCAAGGCTCTCATGTTTACTTTCAAAATTGATGTGCTCGTAAATTTCGTCGCACAAAACAATGAGCGATGGGAATTTTTTAATTACATCTGCTAAGTCTCTTAATTCAGTTCGGCTATAAACTGAACCTGTTGGGTTACAAGGTGTAGAGAAAATCATGAGCTTGGTTTTCGGAGTAATTGCATGCGCTAATTCTTTTCCCGAAATTTTAAAGTCTTTGTCAATGCCAGCATTTACTAATATTGGTACTCCTCCTGCTACTTTTACGATTTCGATATATGATACCCAAAATGGTGCAGGTATGATGACCTCGTCACCTGGATTAATTAAGGTGAGCACAACGTTTGCAATCGATTGTTTTGCTCCAGTTGAAACAACAATTTGGTCTTTGTTGTAGTCTAAATTATTATCTCTTTTGAATTTATTCGAAATACTCTCACGCAAATCATCATAGCCAGGAACCGGCATGTATTTTGTAAAATTATTGTCCATTGCCTCATTCGCTGCATCTTTAATGAATTGTGGTGTATTAAAGTCTGGTTCTCCAAGGGAGAGTGAAATGACATCTTTACCCTGGGATTTGAGCTCGCGACTTTTTCGCGACATGGCAATGGTAGCTGACTCTTCCATGGCTAATAAGCGTTCTGATAATTGGATCATAGAAATATAATTTTGCCGCAAATTTAATCAAATTCAAGTCTGAACTGATTGTTAATGGAAACAATTTAATATCTTATTTATCGAAAAGATCAGGTCGTCTTTCTTGGGTTCTTTCCTGAGCCTTTTTTTCTCTCCATTTTTCTATTTCAGGAAAATTACCGGATAGCAAAATTTTTGGAACCTTCCAGCCTCTGTATTCAGGAGGTCTCGTATATACTGGTGGGGATAATAAGTTGTCTTGAAAACTATCCGTAAGTGCCGAAGTTTCGTTATTCAGTACACCTGGAAGTAGCCGTACAATGGCATCAGTTAGAACTGCAGCCGCTAACTCTCCTCCTGACAACACGTATGAGCCTATTGAGAGCTCCTTGGTGATAAAATGCTCTCGAATTCGCTCGTCTATGCCTTTATAATGACCGCAAAGCAGTATTAGATTTTTCTTCAAGGATAGCTCATTGCAAACGCCTTGCTCTAAAAGGGTACCATCAGGAGTCATAAAAATTACATCATCATAGAATCTTTCTTTTTGGAGCTTTTCAATTATTGTAACAATGGGTTCAATACTCATGACCATTCCTGCACCACCACCATACTGATAGTCATCTACATTCTTATGCTTATCTGTTGAATAATCTCGAATATTGTGTAAATGTATGTCAACATGGCCTTTGTCTTGAGCTCTCTTCATGATTGAGGCAGAAAAAGGTCCCTCAAGCAATTCGGGAAGTATGGTTAAAATATCAATGCGCACGGTCAAATTTACAAACAATATAAAATCTTCATGTATTACCTACAAAAAGACCCGAAACTTGTATTTACTAATATTCACTAAATATCATCTGCTACGAACTGATGAGACTGACAGAAAATTCTTTATTTTAGGTGCATATTAAAATCAATTAGATTGTTTAAACATATATTTTTTCCAATTTTTCTCTTTTTGGTAGGAAATAATTACCATGCTCAATGCGAGGATATTACCCTGGCCTCAATTACCAACCCTGGACCGTATTCAGTTTCTACGCTCATAGAAGGCATTGATGAAATTAGAAACGGCCCTGATTATGATGGAGCGACTATTTATTATCCCAATAATGGTGTTCCACCATATTCAGGTATTGCTATTGTTCCAGGATATTGTGGCGTAGAGTTGGATATTCAGGACTGGGGTCCGTTTTATGCCTCTCATGGTATTATCGCCATTACTTTAGGTACAAATGACCCTTGTGCGGATTGGCCTGCGTCCAGAGCATTGGCCCTATTAGATGCCATTGAAACCGTAAAATCTGAGAATACCCGCGATGCATCCCCATTAAACGGAAAGGTGAATGTAAACAGCTTTGCCGTTTCTGGATGGTCAATGGGTGGAGGAGGAGCACAGTTGGCGGCCTCTTTAGATCCATCATTAAAAGCAATCATAGGGTTATGTCCTTGGTTGGACTTAAATGGATTTGAGAATACTGATTTAATTCATGATGTTCCAGTTTTAATTTTCACGGGGCAAAACGATGATATTGCCAATTCTGCGGAATACGGTTATATGCATTATCAGACCACTCCTGCAAGTACAGAAAAGCTTTTTTTCGAAATGTCAAATAGTGGTCATGATGCTGCGAATTCTCCAGATATGTCTTCTGGTGAGGCAGGGATTTATGCAATTTCGTGGTTGAAGACATACCTTCTTCAGGATCCTTGTTACTGTGGTTTTCTATTGGAAAATCCATTAAATGCATCGGCTTATGAAACAAATATTGAGTGTGAATTACTAGAATTAACAGGAAGTGATAATGAAGAATTAATGTTGCCTTATCCGAATCCATCTAATGAGTACATCTTCATCTCTGTAGAAGGTTTAGCAGAGGTTGCATATAAAATATACGACATGGCTGGTAAGTGCGCTAAAAGTGGTTTTGTATCACAGCAAAGGAATAAAATACCAATAGATGACCTTGTGAATGGTCCCTATGTTTTAAAGACGGGAAATCAAGACTATCAATTTGTGAAATATTAAACACATGAATTTTATAGCACGCCTTGGCGTAGTATTTTACTTATTCTTTTTTTCGGTCAGTATAATCGCTCAAAATATTTGGGAAGGAAATACTACACCAACTTATCTTGAGCTAAGCGAGTATCTTCTGCGGGTTTCAAAGTCTAGTGATAATGTAGAGCTATACAATATGGGGAAGTCGGATTACGGGCTACCTATATATGTCTGTATTGTAAATGGTGCAAAGGATTCTCTTCAGACCTTTCAAAAAGCGAGAAACGAAACCACAATCCTTATCAATAATGCCATTCATCCAGGAGAACCTGATGGAGTCAATGCATGCCTTATTTGGCTTGATCAAATACTTAGCACAGAAGACCCATTGGAGGAAATGCCGGTAGTGGCTTTTATTCCATCGTTTAATGTCGGTGGGATGATCAATCGATCTACCAATAGTCGGGCAAATCAAAATGGGCCTGAGGAATACGGATTTAGAGGAAACGCTCAGAATTTAGATTTGAATAGAGATTTTATCAAAATGGATTCAAAGAATGCCTTTGTATTCTCTAAGATTTTTCATGGTCTCGATCCTGATGTTTTTGTGGATAATCATGTTTCAAATGGAGCAGACTATCAATATACCTTGACCTATATTTCGTCATTGAGCGACCGCTTGCCTCCATCAATTAGAAAAATTACGAATGAAAGCCTCTTGCCAAGTCTAGAAAAAGACCTAGCTCAAAACTATGGTATTGATCTTTTTCCATATGTTGACCTTAAGGGACAGACTCCTGAAGGAGGTATCGTATCATTTAATGATCTTCCTAGATATTCTATGGGTTATACCGCTCTTTTTCAATCCCTAAGCTTTACTGTCGAAACCCATATGTTGAAGCCTTTTCCCCAAAGAGTCCAGGCTACCTTAGCCTTTATGAAGGCACTAATTTCTTGGACAGCGAAGCATAAAAAACTCATAGAAAGGTCACGATTAAAAGCGCGTAAGTCAATTGCTGAGGCTGAAACTTATTGTTTCAACTACAAATCTGATGGAAATGCTGATTCCATTCTTTTTAAGGGTTTCGAGCATTCTTTTGTGAGGCATCATATCACAGGCTTAAACCGCCTAAAATATGATACATCGGCGCCATATACTCGAAATATTGCACATTATAAAAGCTTTGAGGCCACGCGAGAGGTTCGGATCCCTCGATATTATTTTGTTGGACGTCAAGAAAAAGATGTGATTAAAAGACTGAAGGTAAATCAGGTGGACATGAAGAAGCTTAAAAATGATACTGTTATCCAACTTGGTGTTTTTGAGGTTCTTGATTTTGAAGTTTCAAAACGCCCCTATGAAGGTCACTTTCAACTGAAGAACATCAAGATAAATTATGGAGAGAGGAGGGTTGCTTTAAAGAAAGGTGATGTGAGGATTGCTACCAATCAACAGAATGCGTCCTTTATTCATGCAGTATTGCAGCCCGAGGCAGAAGATTCTTATTTTAGTTGGAATTTTTTCGATAGTTACCTTCAGCAAAAGGAATATTTTTCGAGCTATGTATTTATTGATAAAATTGAGGAAATATTAGAGAAGGATGATGATTTGAGAAAAGCATATGAGTCCAAGATGGAAGAAGACCTAGATTTTCGCAAATCCGAGCGGGCACAGCTGTATTTCATTTACAAGGGTAGTCCGTATTTCGAAAAGACGGTGAACATATTGCCTGTGTTCTTCCAGTATTAAAACGAAGGACAGGATATTTTCCTAAAGTTTCTAGGCTTTCTTCTACATTTGA